>NZ_JACOOY010000016.1:0-77205 GCF_014287705.1 Dorea hominis
GCTTCTACTTTTAAGATCATCTCGCCCTCACCGGCTCTTGGTGTGTCCACCATCTCAAATCTGTAGTCTCCAGGTGCATACGCAACGATTGCTTTCATTTTCTCTGGTAAATTGCTCATTTCTTTTCCTCCTTGATTCAAATCTTCTTCGTCACTTTTTTAATTCACTTCTGTAAACCTCTTTTACATAAGTGTATTTCTTTTTTCTATTTTTGTCAATTATCACAAATTTACTATTATTTTTTTTATTTTTTATGCACTTTGCACTATCATTGTCCATTTGATTTTGTGATATACTTCCTTTAAGAACGAATTTGAATGAGGTGCGATTATGAGTCCAATGACAACATCTGATGTAAAAAAGAATAACAAGCAGGCACTTCTCCGCCATATTTATGAAAACGAATCCAGTCAGCAACAGGTTTTATGTGAATTGCTGCATCTGAGCCGTCCGACCGTGATCAATCTGATCCGTGAGTGTTCCGAAGAAGGGCTGATCGAGAAGAGCGGCTATTACGAATCCACCGGCGGACGAAAAGCGAATGCGATCGTATTTATCCCGGATTCTAAGATCTCCATCGGTGTCGAGTTACTGCAGGACTCTTATGAAATTACGGCAATTGACCTGTACGGGAATACGATCTGCACGGCATGGTATGAAATTGGTTTTGTCAACGAAGATTCTTATTTCCGGAATATCTGTAACAGCATTACACATTTTATTAACGGAAATAAAATTGACCATAAAAAAATCCTTGGAGTCGGCATTGTACTCCAGGGACTGATTTCTGCAGACGGAACGACTGTCACTTACGGTAAGATTTTAAATTGTACAGGACTTCATATTTCTGTATTTACAGATCATCTTCCGTACCCGTGCAAATTTTTCCACGATGCGGAAGCTGCCGCGCAGTTTGAACTGTGGTCTCATCCTTCTTTGAAGGACTTCATTTACCTGAATATCCGCAGTCATCTAAGCGGTGCACTGATTGTAAACCGTAGCTCTCTTAAAGGCACAGATCTGAAGAGCGGTGTCTTTGAACATATGACTCTGATTCCGAATGGCCGCCCATGTTACTGCGGCCGACGTGGCTGCATGGAAACTTACTGTTCTACACAGCCACTTATTGACGTGACCGGACATCTGCATACATTTTTTGAAGAATTAAGAAAAGGCAACCGCACTTGTCAGGAATGTTGGAATACCTATCTCCTGAATCTTGCGGCTGCCATTAATAACCTGCGTATGTTTATTGATTATCCGGTACTGATCGGCGGTACGCTCTCTCCGTATCTTACGGAAGAAGATATCGATACTCTGCACCGTTATGCATCTGAAAAATCTGCCTTTCCTACGGAACAGCGTTTTATCCGTCAGGGACAGAATCAGAAAGCGCTCCGATGCGAGGGCGCCGCGATCAGTTATGTCAAAGAATATCTGCATGAAATTATGAATCTGTAGTCTCCCTCTCAAGTTCTTCCAGATAACTGTCCGTTTCTTTCGTATTCCATCCCAGATATGCGTCCAGTCCCAGACAATTCAGAATTACATAAATATCTTTTCCGCCAATCCGGTAATAGTCGGACACCTGCTTCAGCGGATCAAAATTTTTCTCCTTATAAAATGCCGGAGTCTTTCTCTTCTCATTCTGAAAGAGAAAGACTCCGGCATTTTATTTTCTATTATTCCGTTTTATGCTTTTCCTGTTTTCTTATTAGAAACTACATCGAAAATTACAGCAGCAAGAAGTACAACTCCTTTTACTACATACTGCCACTGATCCGGCAGTCCGTAAATTGACATTCCCTGATTGATAACACCCAGCAGAACGGCACCGACCATAACTCCTCCGACAGTTCCTGAGCCACCATATGCAGAAGCTCCTCCGATGAAGCAAGATGCGATGGCATCCATCTCATATGTATTTCCCATGTTTCCATCTACAGAACCGATTCTGGCAGCTACCAGCAGACCAGACAGACCAGCCAATGCACTCATCAGGAAGTAAGCCCAGAAATACACTCTTCTAGGATCAATTCCTGAAAGCTTTGTCGCCTTCTCATTTCCACCAACTGCATAGAAATAACGTCCAAATACAGTAGATGAAGTAACAAAAGCGAAGATAATGACAACTGCAAGAATCCAGAGTAACATGACCGGAATTCCTTTGAACTGTGAAAGTTTCCATCCATATATAACAATTAATGCATCAATAATGATCAATTTGATTAGCATGGAAATAAATGGTTTCGTTTCATAGCCATGTTTTTTCTTTCCATAATAACTAAAGAGCATACAAGCAGCAATAACTACTGCAACAATTACTGCAACGATCAGAGAGGAAGTACATGCTCTTGGTTTTTCACCTGGCATTCTTAAGTATGAAGAGAAAATATCCAGGAATTTTTCATTTGTAATACCACATGTTTTGGAATCCAGTACCGCACGTGCCAGACCTCTGTATAAGAACATACCTGCCAGTGTACAGATAAACGGAGGAACATGGATATATCCAATTAAAATACCCTGAAACAGTCCGATAACCAGTGCAGCAGCCATTGCCATTATGATCGCAACAACCGGTGATTTGCCGGACTGCAATGCTGTTGCTGCCAGCGCAGCGGAGAGACATAAGGTTGCTCCTACTGACAGATCTACGTTACCACCTGTTAAAATACATAAAAGCATTCCACATGCCATTACCATTACATATGCGTTCTGCAAAAGTAAGTTGGAGATATTCTGTGCAAGAATCAGTCTACCCCCTGTCAATACTGTAAAAAATATAAATACAATAACCAATGCAATAACCATGGTATATTGTTTTAATGTTGACTTCAGTTTCATGCCGTTACCTCCTTAGTTTTCCTTTTCATCATTTGAGGAAAGAATCTTATCCATGATTCGCTCCTGCGTTGCTTCACTGGCTTCTAACTCTCCCACCAGTCTTCCTTCGTTCATAATATAAATTCGATCACACATTCCAAGAAGTTCCGGCAGTTCTGAAGAAATCATAACAACTGCTTTGCCTTCTTTTACCATCTCATTCATAATGCAGTAAATCTCATATTTTGCTCCTACGTCAATACCTCGTCCCGGCTCATCCAGGAATAAAACATCCGGTTCTGCGAACATCCATTTTGACAGGAGTACTTTCTGCTGATTTCCTCCTGACAGGTTCCCGGCTTTCTGGAAAATCCCCGGTGTCTTTGTACGCATCCTTTTTACATACTCCTCGGCAACTTTATTCTCTTTATCTACATCGATCACACCAAAGCGATTAGATATTTTTTCCATTCTTGCCATTGTTGTATTCCGTGCAATTGTGTCACTTAGAATCAATCCGTTTGTTTTCCGGTCTTCCGTTGCATATGCCAGTCCATGTAAAATTGCATCTTTTTCATTTTTCAAATGAACTTCTTCGCCTCGGATAAACTCCTGTCCGGAAATATGGCTTCCATAATTTTTTCCAAATAAAGACATTGCAAGTTCTGTTCTTCCGGCGCCCTGAAGCCCGGAGAATCCTACAATCTCTCCTCTGTTTACATGAAAGTTCACATGATCTACCATACATTTTTCTGTATAAACCGGATGATAAACAGTCCAGTCTTTCGCCTCAAAAAGTACTTCATCACTAATGTTATGCTCACGCTGCGGATAACGGTTGGACAATTCTCTTCCGACCATTCCCTTGATGATTCGTTCTTCATCTATGTTGTGATCTTTATTATCCATAGTTTCGATTGTTGATCCATCACGGACTACCGTAATCTTATCAGCAACATAAGCAACTTCGTTCAATTTGTGGGTAATGATGATCGCCGTCATTCCCTCTTCTTTGAATTTTAAAAGCATGTCCAGAAGCATCTTGGAATCTTTTTCGTTTAAAGATGCTGTAGGCTCATCCAGAATCAGAAGTTTTACATCTTTGGAAAGTGCTTTTGCGATCTCAACCAGTTGCTGTTTTCCGGTTCCGATGTCTTTGATCAACATGGAAGACTGTTCTTTTAAGCCTACTTTTTTCATATTTTCATCAGCCTGTTTGTACGCTTCATTCCAGTTAATTTTTCCGAATCTGTTTTTCCGTTCATTTCCAAGAAACATATTCTCCGCAATTGTCATTTCAGGAATCAACGCAAGTTCCTGGTGGATAATTACGATTTTTTTGTCCTCACTGTCATGAATATTATGGAACTGACAAACTTCTCCATTATATACAATATCTCCGGTGTATTCCCCGTAAGGAATCGTTCCGGAAAGAACATTCATAAGCGTTGATTTTCCGGCACCATTTTCACCGACCAGTGCATGAATCTCTCCTCTTTCGACTTTGAGATTTACATTGTCAAGCGCTTTTACTCCCGGATAAAGCTTTGTAATGTTCTTCATTTCCAGAATATAATCAGCCATCTCTTTCTTCCTCCCGTCTCATCAGGTTAATTTGCATTCTTCGGATATCCCTTCTTATCCAGTTTGTAATATCCTGTATCAATCAATTCTTTTTGAAGATTATCTTTTGTGACAACCACCGGAGTCAGCAGGTAAGACGGAACAACCTTTTTACCGTTATCATAAGTCTTTGTATCATACTTACATGAAAAATCCCAGTTGGCTTTTTTTATCAAATCCGCATCTGGTTTTTCTCCATTTAAGATTGCTTTTCCTACATCAATGGCTACTTCTGCTTCATTTGCTGATGTTTTGTAAATAGTCATCGTCTGTTTTCCATCTACAATCTTTGCAAGATTGGCTTCGTCCGCATCCTGCCCGGTAAGCAGTACTTTATTATCTCCGGCATAGTCCGAATCAATTGCCTGAAGTACTCCTAATGCTGTTGCATCATTGGAACATACCACTGCATCCAGTTGTTTTCCTTTGGAATAGTTAGATCCTAAAATATTCTGGAATCTGGTCATCGCAGTTGCCGTATCCCAGGCTTTTGTTGCAACCTGATCAAACTTTGTCTGTTTAGAAGGAACTTTCAGGATTCCTGCATCCAAGTAAGGTTTTAATGTGTCATAAGCACCATTAAAGAAATATGTCGCATTATTGTCTGCCGGATCACCTGCTGTAAATTCAATGTTATAACTCTTTGATTTGTCCTTCAGATCCAGTCCGAATTTGTCAATTACAAATTGTCCCTGCATCTGTCCAACCTTGTAATTATCAAAGGAAACATAATAATCAATTGCATCCGATTCACGGATCAGACGGTCGTATGCAATTACAGGAATTCCCATATCCTTTGCATCTCTTAATACTTGCGTCATAGACTCACCGTCGATCGTTGCTACCAGAAGCAGATTCACATCATCTGCGATCAGACTTTCTATATCCTTTACTTGCTGATCGATCTTGTTATCCGAATAAGTAAGCTCTACATTATACCCGGCATCTTCGAACTTCTTTTTCAGGTATGCACCATCACGGTTCCATCGTTCCAGTGTCTTTGTCGGCATCGCAATTCCAACCGTCTTCTTTCCATCATTCTTCTTTGGTTCCATGATGCCGCTGCATGCGGTAAGCGAGAAGACCATTGCTACTGCCAGCAGTCCTGACAATATTCTTTTCACCTTCATCTCGTTCCTTCCTTTCTTTTTACTACTTTTGTAATTACTTATGAAATTATTTTTGTAAAACAACTTTCATAAGTAGAATATACCTGTATTCTACTTTTTTTTCAATAGCTTTTCGTTTTTTTGTTAAAAACAAACAATATCTTTTTTATTTTTTGTGCACTTTATATAATCAAAAAATATGCTGGAGCCTTTCGTACTCCGACACATTTTTATATATTTTCTATATATTCATTTGTAAAATGCCATGCGACACCCATCATGACAGCCCGTCTTGGGTATTGACCTATCTTGATATATTCTGCATCTTCCCCGAAAATACTCAGATCAGCAACCATCTCTTTTAATTTCCCCATATATGGCTGCAAATAGTATGACAGAAAACCGCCAAGTACAACATCACAGTCGAATGCGAGTCTTAAATTATTAATACCGACTGCCAGATGTTCCAGAACATCCTCCCAGATTTTCTGATATTCCGGATTATCTTCCAGATCTTCAAAGAATTTATCTATCGTGATTCCCAGCTCTGTGCTCAGTCTCAGTGCACTGCAGTAGGCTTCCAGACATCCTCTCTTTCCGCAGTTGCAGATCTTCCCATTAGATTCTACTTTCATGTGTCCAAACTCAGCACTTCTGTGTGAAACTCCGTAAAAAGGGGCTCCATTTAAAAAAATAGCTCCCCCTACTCCTTCTTCCAGGAATAAATACACAAAATCCTTCTTTTTCTCTTCGGCATCCCGCGAAAGCCATTCTGCGACGCCACCACTAATTCCGTCATTTTCAAAAAACAGCGGATATGGAATTTTTTTACAGATCTCTTCTATACGAAAATCTTTTAGTTTTATTGTTGGTGAAAGTATTAGATTCTTGGTATTTTCATCAAATACTCCTGGTATTGTAATTCCGACTCCCAACAGGCGTTTCCGGTCTACATGATTTTCTGTGAGAAATACTTCAAGCTGTTCTTCTGTAATCGCAAATACATCTGAATCTGTCTGATACTCCAGATCTATCTCCTTATATGCCAGTACATTCTGCTTCAGATCCGAGAGCAGAAATTTGAGTTGATTTGCTGACAGCGACACACCAAGCGCCATCTTAATATCCCCCTTTGCCACATAAGCTGCCGGTGGTCTTCCTCCCTGGGATTCTCTGATTTCTGCCATTTCTACCAGACCGGCCTCTTCTAACTCCAGAAGATTCTGGAGCACTGTTGGACGGCTGACATTCAGTGCATTTGCAATTTGTTGCTTGCTGACCGGTTCTTTGGAATAAAAAATATAGCGGTAGATATCATTTCTCATCTGCCGTCTTCTTTCTGTTGCCACAGGTTTTAACTTTTCCAAAACTATATCCTCCCTGTTGTATGACTGCAATTTATTATATACTCCGCAAAAAAACGTGTCAACTTGTCCATTGCAGCCTAGGAGAACGTCCTTTACAGGTGTATCGTTGAAATGTCACATATTTTCTGCAACTTTACAAAGCCGCGATTAATTTATCAACCTCTTCTTCTGTGCTGCTCCAGCTTGTACAGAAGCGCACGCAGATACGTTCTTCATCTACTACATGATCAAATTCATAAGTAAACTCTTCTGCAAGTTCGTCTGCCTTTTCATTTGTCAGAATTACAAATAACTGATTTGTAGGGCTGTCCATGTACAGCGGGATCGAAGCATCGGCAAATCCCTGTTTCAGCTTTGCTGCCAGATCATCTGCATGTTTTGTAAGTTCAAAATAAAGTCCATCTTTGAACAATGTATAGAACTGCACACCGAGCAGCCAGCCTTTTGCAAGGATTCCGCCACTCTGTTTCATATAAGTGCGAAAATGGTCGCGCAGGTTTTTATTTACAATTACAAGCGCTTCTCCAAATAAAGCGCCGCACTTCGTTCCACCTATGTAAAATACATCCGCGATCCGTGCAAGATCTTCCAGCGTCACATCACATGCACTGCATGAAAGCCAGTAACCAAGTCTTGCACCGTCCACGTACAGATACATATTGTACTGATCGCATACTTTCCGAATCTCTAAAAGCTCTTTCTTACTGTAGATAGTTCCATATTCGGAAGGCGAAGATAGAAATACAATCTTCGGAGCAGTCAGAAATTCCACCTGTCCGTGATCGTAATAATGTGCGGCTGTCTCTCTGACTGCTTCTGCCGTTAATTTTCCTTCTTTCGCAGGAACTGACAATATCTTATGTCCGGTATGTTCAATAGAACCTGCCTCATGGTGATTGATATGTCCGTTTTCTGCACAGATCACACTCTCATAAGGACGTAAGGCAGCAGTCATTACGGTAATATTCGCCGGTGTTCCCCCAACCATAAAATGAATATCTACATCTGCACCGCCAAGATATTTCCGGATCTCGTCGGCTCCTTTCTGACACCACTCATCTTCTCCATATCCCGCATAAGATTCTGTATTGATCTCACCAATCGCCTGAATAATCGCATTATGCGCGCCATGATTGTAATCATTGTTAAAACGTATCATTTGAAAACCTCCTGTTAAGTTTTGTGCTATTTCACTTTTATAACATATTCCTCAAACAAGTTCAACAGAAACTTGTTTGTATCATATTACTCAAATAAGTTAAGTTCAAACTTATTTATAACATATTAATTAAACAAGTTTCATATAAAAAAGAGTCCGCATAATGCGAACTCTTTTTACACTCAGTGTATGAAAACTCAAAATTATTTAAGGTTAACTTCTGCACCTTCACCCTCAAGTTTAGCTTTGATTTCCTCAGCCTCAGCTTTAGAAGCGCCTTCTTTAACTACCTTCGGAGCTCCGTCTACTAATTCTTTAGCTTCTTTTAATCCAAGTCCTGTGATCTCACGAACAACTTTGATTACTTTAACTTTAGAAGATCCAGCAGATACTAATTCTACGTCGAACTCATCTTTCTCTTCTGCTGCTCCTGCTCCGTCAGCTCCTGCTGCTGCAACTACTACACCTGCTGCTGCAGAAACACCAAATTCTTCTTCACATGCTTTTACTAAATCATTTAACTCTAATACTGATAACTCTTTGATTGCATCAATAAATTCAGCTGTTGTTAATTTTGCCATTTTATTATCCTCCATTTTTTAATATTTGTTATAATTGATTACTCCTCTGTCGGAGCTTCTTCTGCTGCTTCTTCAGCCGGAGCAGCTTCGCCTCCCTGCTCTGCGATCTGATTAAGAACACGAGCAAGATTGGTGATAGGTGACTGTAAGCTTCCAAGTAACTTGGACAGTAACTCTTCTCTTGAAGGAACTTTGGAAAGTTCTGTAAGTCCTGCTACATCGTAAACTGTACCTTCAACAACACCAGCTTTTAATTCAAGTGCTTTTGCATCTTTTGCAAATTTGCAAAGGATTCTTGCAGGAGCTGTAGCGTCATCTTTAGAAATTGCGATAGCGCTTGGACCTTCCAAGTGTTCATCTAAAGCTGCAAAATCAGTTCCTTCAAAAGCTCTTTTCATCATTGTGTTTTTACAAACTTTGTAGACGATACCAGCTTCTCTTAACTGTTTACGAAGAGCAGTGTCCTCTGCAACAGTCAGTCCACGATAGTCAACTAAGACAACGCTTGCTGCATCTTTGATATCTTCTGCAATAGCCTGTACGATTGGTTGTTTTAATTCAACTTTTGCCACGAATGGTGCACCTCCTTATAGATTTTGAGTTTTACACCGCCGATAGATAAAAAATAAAACCTCTACATCCTAAGACATAGAGGTTGTAAAGTCATACATTTTGTATCGATCTTTCCTCGGTAGGCGTCTGAATCTCATCCTTACATTCTTACGAATACCTACTGTCTTCGGCAGTCCTTGAATAGATTATCACACCTGCATGTATTTGTCAATACTTTTTTGTATTTATCCGTTATTTTTTATGACCATTTTTATAATCTGTTTTCACGATCTGTTTTACGCAGATTTTCTCTCTATTTTAAAGGACTTTCTCTGGTCATAACCATCCAGAAACTCTCCCATACGTTTCATCGCATCAGAGAGAACTTCTGCCTGTGGAAGCATAACCAGACGGAAGTGATCCGGTCTGTGCCAATCAAATCCGCTTCCCGGTACAAGCAGAATATTTGTCTCATGAAGCAGATCACTTGCAAACTGCTTGTCATCCGTAATGTGGAACTTATCTACATCCATTTTCGGGAAGATATAGAATGCACTGTTGTTCTTTACAAATGAAAGTCCGTCAATCTTCTCAAGCTCACGGATCGTTGCTTCTCTCTGCTCGTAGATTCTTCCACCCGGGCGAACCATGGACATCGGTGTCTCCATATCATCAAGTGCAGCCGGGATAACAATCTGTCCCAGTGTATTTGCGCACAGACGAAGAGATGTAAGCTGTACGATTCCCTGTTTGTAATCTTCTGTCAGTGCTCTCGGTCCGCTGATGATCATCCATCCACATCTGTATCCACACAAGCAGTGGGATTTGGAAAGTCCGTTCAGCGTTACCATCGGCACATCATCCGCAAGTGATGCGATCGATGTATGCTCCAGTCCGTCCATTACAAGGCGGTCGTAGATTTCATCGGCAAATACCATGATTCCGGCTTCTCTTGCGACTTCAACGATCTGTTCCAGAATCTCTCTTGGATATAACATTCCAGTCGGATTATTCGGATTGATCACAACGATTGCTTTTGTTCTGGATGTGATCTTAGAACGGATATCGTCGATATCCGGATACCAGTTTGCTTTCTCATCGCAAACATAGAACACCGGTTTTCCTCCTGCAAGATATACAGAATTTCCCCAAATTGAATAACTCGGTGTCGGTACAAGCACTTCATCGCCATCATTTAAAAGTGGCATCAATGCAAACGAAACAACCTCACTGACTCCATTACCAATAAATACATCATCAGCTGTTACGCCTTTGATTCCTTTTGATCTGTGATATGAGCTAATCGCTTCACGGGACTGCGGCATCCCCCTGAAATCACAATAGCCTACCCCATCAGCTGTGTGATGCTCCAGTGCATCTTCAATGCTCTTCGGCTGTTTAAAACCAAATGTTGCCGGATTACCGGTATTCAATTTCAGCACGTCGATTCCCTTTGCCTGCATGTTCATAGCTTCAATAAATAATGGTCCTCTGATATCTGAGTGTACATGTTCCATTCTCTTTGCTCTTAAGATTTTATTCATTGTATTCCCCACCTTTATATTTTATATCATTAATTGTTTATCTTTCTCTTGTTGCCATTATCATAACGCAGTAGTATACTATATTCAAATACTTATAATTATATAAATGTTATATCACTTTAACTATAAGGAGAATTTTATGTTTACGTGGAAGAAATATATTTATGAAGTTTACAGAGAAAAGAGCTTTTCAAAAGCCGCGCAGAACCTTTATATCAGCCAGCCTTCTTTAAGCGCCCGTGTAAAGAAAGTAGAGAAAGAAATCGGGTTTCCTTTGTTCGACCGCAGCACCAGCCCACTGCAGCTTACAGAAGTCGGTGAAGTTTATATAAAAGCTGCGGAAGAGATTTTCCAGATTGAGCAGCGGGTGGAAAATTACATCAACAATCTGACTACACTGAAAACCGGAAGTCTGTCGCTTGGCGCCAGCACGCTCTTCGCCGGTTATGTTCTGCCACCGATCGTCACAGATTTTAAGAAAAAATTCCCTGACGTTGACATCCAGATCACAGAGGGAAATACAACGCTTCTGGAATCTTTGCTCAGCAATAACTCCGTTGACTTCGTAATCGACAACTATCATTATGACAGTACACTTTACAGCCGTGAACTCTACTGTATGGAAAATATTTTTCTCGCTGTCCCACGTCATTTCCGCGAAAACGAAAAGCTTGAATCATACCAGTTATCTCATGAATCAATCCAAAACAAGGACTATCTGAAAGGCACCTGCCCTGCTGTGCCACTGGAACATTTTTCAAAGCTTCCTTTTATCACTCTTGCACCGGGAAATGACACAAGAATCCGTGCAGACAGGCTGTGCCGCGAAGCAGGCTTTCATCCACATATTATTCTGGAACTGGATCAGCAGTCCACCGCCTACATGGCTGCATCCACACAGCTCGGTGCCACATTTATTAGCGATATGCTTGTAAGACAGCTCCCGGCATTTGAGCATTTCGTTTATTACAAATTAGCCGGTGACAGCGCCCACCGTCAGGTTTATTTCTACTACAAGAACCACAAATATAAAACAAGAGCCATGGAAGAATTTCTCTCCATGACTCATCTTCAGAATCTGCCATCTGCATAATTGCCGACTTCATTGCTGTAGCAGAAAGCTACTATACAAAAACAGGCTTGCAAATACTTCATAATAGACTTTGCAAGCCTGTCAGCTTTAATATTCCGTTCTAATGAATCCATCCCTGCTGGAATGCTTTTTCTTTATTATATGCGTACAATTCAGCATACGTTGCATATACATATGGATATACATAGAAAACACCTGCAATTCCACATGTTATAATAGTTAAAATATCCCAACCAATAAAGGACAGGCCCAGCATAAATGCATTTGCTTTCTCTCCGTCCATCATCTGTTTACTCAATGCAAATGCCTCTCTACT
The DNA here is from genome assembly GCF_014287705.1 of Dorea hominis. Classification (NCBI taxonomy): domain Bacteria; kingdom Bacillati; phylum Bacillota; class Clostridia; order Lachnospirales; family Lachnospiraceae; genus Dorea; species Dorea hominis. The sequence continues at coordinate 12,171 of NZ_JACOOY010000016.1, forward strand.
GTCCATACCCGGATTTTCCGCAAGAATATACGGAACCATCAGGTATTCAAAACTCTTTACAATCCCCGGAATGATCAGCAGTAATGTCCACAGGAAAGTATATAAGTCTTTCAGAAACATTGTCTTTACAATATTCAGATAATTGCCAGACTTGAATCCGTCAAAAATTGTTCCGACTGTCGGCGCTGAATCTCTGTTCTGGATAAAGAAGCGGTTTCCACCAACTTCCATTACATTACTGACAAATAAGCTAAACAATACTGCAAGGATAGCTACTACTCCCAAGATGCTGACTGCCATTCCTGCAAGCCCTGTTGGAATGCTCATAATGTAGTCTGTAGCAGATGTTGAACCCGAAAATGTATTCGTCGCCAGGCTCGACACATCTGATGCATTACTGGCTACAGATGTGCCACCCCCTGTAAGTAAACTAACCACAAGCGTTGCTCCGACACACGGCCAGTAATTTCTACGGAAAGCATTCTTTCCATTCATTTTCAATTCTGTGTTTAAATACATAACCCTCGTCCTCCTTCTCATCTTCAGTATGCAGAAACGCTGCAAACTGTTATATTTTTGAAAGATAATCCCATCTTACTATCTTTCGACACGAAACACAAGGCTCTTCATAAATTCTTAATCTTTCCTTCAACGATAAAACAAAAAAGAGCCTTCGCTCCGCGGATGAACACTTCATCCGTTTTGCAAAGACTCCATGATATTATTCTGCCTTTAATTAAGCAAGTTTCATTGGGTTAACCTTAACACCAGGTCCCATTGTAGATGTCAGAACAACACTCTTTAAGTACTGTCCTTTAACAGCTGCTGGTCTTGCTTTGTTAATTGCATCGATAAGCGTCTGGAAGTTGTCCGCAAGTTGTTCTTCAGTAAAGGATGCTTTACCTACTGGCACATGGATAATGTTTGTTTTATCAAGTCTGTACTCAATCTTACCGGCTTTGATTTCCTGAACAGCTTTTGTAACGTCCATAGTTACTGTACCAGCCTTCGGGTTCGGCATAAGTCCTTTTGGTCCAAGTACACGACCAAGACGACCAACAACACCCATCATATCTGGTGTAGCTACTACTACGTCAAATTCGAACCAGTTCTCGTTCTGGATCTTCGGAATGAGTTCTTCTCCTCCAACATAATCAGCTCCAGCTGCTTTAGCTTCTTCAGCTTTAGCATCTTTAGCAAATACTAAGATACGAACTTTTTTACCTGTTCCGTGTGGCAGTACAACTGCTCCACGAATCTGCTGGTCAGCGTGACGTCCGTCACATCCGGTTCTGATATGAGCTTCGATTGTTTCATCGAATTTTGCTACTGCAGTTTTCTTTACTAATGCTACTGCATCAGCAGCATCATACAGAGTTGCTCTGTCGATTGCTTTTGCAGCTTCAACGTATTTCTTTCCTCTTTTCATTCTAAATAAACCTCCTTGTGGTATTATCGGGAAAACCCTCCCACTTATTCTTCAACTGTTACACCCATGCTGCGGCAAGTTCCTGCGATCATGCTCATAGCAGATTCAACAGATGCAGCATTTAAGTCCGGCATCTTAAGCTCAGCGATTTCCTGAACCTGTGCTTTTGTAATAGTAGCAACTTTCTTCTTATTCGGAACGCCTGATCCAGATTTGATGTTGCAGGCTTTCTTAATCAGAACTGCTGCCGGTGGTGTCTTTGTGATGAAGCTGAAGCTTCTGTCATTATAAACAGTAATTACTACAGGGATGATCATATCTCCCTGATCTGCTGTCTTAGCGTTGAACTGTTTTGTAAATTCAACGATGTTTACACCGTGCTGACCAAGAGCTGGTCCAACCGGTGGTGCCGGAGTTGCTTTTCCAGCAGGAATCTGTAATTTAATGTAACCTTGTACTTTTTTTGCCATTTCAATTACCTCCTTGTGGTGATTGCGGGACTTACGTGTACCCTCCCACATCTTCTTCTAACTTTCGTAATGGGTACAGAATAAATCTCTGTGCTCTTACATCTTTTTAACTTCTGCGAAACCAATTTCTACCGGCGTTTCGCGGCCGAACAGTTCAACATTGATCGTCAGGCTCTGCTTCTGCGGGTTAATCGTCTGAATAACACCAACAGTGTCAGCCCATGCTCCGGCAATAACCTGAATGGTATCTCCTTCTTCAAAATCTACCACAATGTTGTCCTGTGCAATTCCAAGTGGAGCCATCTCAGCGTCTGTAAGCGGAACCGGTTTTGATCCAGGTCCGACAAATCCCGTTACTCCTCTTGTATTACGCACAACATACCAAGTGTCGTCATTCATGATCATATGAATGAGCACGTATCCCGGAAACATCTTCTTCTGAGTTGCTTTCTGCACTCCGTTCTTGAGTTCCACTACATCCTGCATCGGAACACGAACCTCCAGGATCTGATCTTCCAGATGTCTGTTTTCAACTGTCTTATCAATGTTGGCTTTTACTTTGTTCTCATACCCTGAATAAGTATGAACTACATACCATCTTGCTTCTGACATAATCTCACCTTTCCTGTTCGTTTCTTAATTAGCCAAGATTGACTAATATATCGATACCATGCTGTACCAGGAAATCAATCAGTGCAATAATCGCGCCCAGAATTGCCGAAGTGATAACAACGGCTGCCGAGTGTTTCACAAGTGTCATCTGATCTGGCCACACGATCTTTTTGAATTCACTGCTAAGACCTTTAAACCAGCTTTTTTTCTGAGTCTTTTCACTCATGACATTCACACTCCTTCTTGGCGATTATTTTGTTTCCTTGTGCAATGTGTGTGACTTACAGAATCTGCAGTATTTCTTTGTTTCCATGCGCTCCGGATGAGATTTCTTATCCTTTGTCATGTTGTAGTTACGCTGCTTGCATTCTGTACATTCCAATGTGATTCTTGTACGCACAACTTCCACCTCGCTTCATATTTCTTAAGTTAACGTGTTGCTGGCAGTTTGCGAGACTGCCTCGTCTTTTTTAGGCATAAAAAAAAGACCTACTTCCATTCGCCATCATAGTGTACCATACACCAGGTGAAAAAGCAAGCCTTTTTCTTCTATTATGAATGTTTTCCTATATGATATTCTCTCTTCATAGCCCGCATGATCGTTCTGGATGCCACATCAACGATAAGGAATCCAAAAGCAATTGCCAGACATGTTTCAAACAATACCATCGTCTCGCTGATTGCCATTGCTTTATCATTGCTGGTGATTCCATACATCATATAGTAGAGATTCGGTCCGGGAATCAGCGGGAACACAGACGCAGTCAGGAAGATCGTTGACGGCGCGCGGTTGACTCTCGACATGATAAATGCAAAAAATCCTACGAATACGGCTCCCAGTAAGGTTGCAATAAAGTTACTCGGTCTGATCGCATATACTCCGGCATAAATCGCCCAGGTAAAGAAAGCACCTACTCCGGAATACCACACCTGTCTCCCACGGATCTTAAACCAGAATGCAAATCCAATACAGGCAATCGTACAGGATATCAGCTGGATTGGTATACTGTGATTTAAAATAAAGCCTTCCGCTGATACACCTTTCAGCATGATCATCGCAAGCGCCGTACCGAATGCAATTCCTGCAGCTCCCAGCATCGAATTCATGATATTGATCGTTCCGGAAATGAAATCTCTCTGCAAAAGCTCCCGGATACCGTTCGTTGTGCCAAGTCCACTGATCAGCAGCATAACGATGCCGATCATAATCCTCTCCGGATGACTTCCAAGCCCCATCCGGACAGACTCTATAATGATCACTTCTGATAAAAAAGACAGGATCAGGTTGTAAATCATCAGATTCTCTTCTCTTCTGCTTAACCATCCGCCTACAATAACGATCATCAGCGATACGATCACTGCAACGATTGCATCCGCAAAATTGCATCCAAAGAACACGGCAAATCCGGTTCCGCCCATCACGGCAGCAAAATACTTCGTATATGGTTTCTGCTGTGGTCTTCTCATAACTTCCAGATATTTTTCCCGAAGTTCCTTGTCGTCCGGTTTATTTTGGCAAACATATCTGCACAGATTATTGAGATAATCCAGTCTGTCAAAATTCGTATCTGTCGATTCGATATGACGGATCTGTGTAAGGATCTCTCCATCCGGCGTCTCCACCGTGATCTGAATGTTGCTTGGTATAACAAATACATCATATTTTACAAAACCATAACTCTTACATATTCTATATAAACTGTCATCTATTCGGAAGTTCTCAGCCCCACTCATCAGCATAGCTTCTCCGATATCAAGGATTCCCTGTAGCAATCTCTGATAATCCATTGCATTTCCTCCCTTTCTCAAATAAATCTCTCTATTTTATAATCCGATTTTACCGTATAAATCTAGCACATTTATAACTATTAGACAATAGTAATCAATGATTAACATTTATTGTTTTTATCTATAAACAATTTTCGCTATATTGTCTCTTTTTTCACAAAAATTTTAGTAAAAACATTGCAATACAATTGCGTCTGATAGCAAAAAATTGTATAATTATTTTATCGAGTAAGAAAGAGAGGGCTCACTATGAAACATAATAATATGTTAGCAATGATTTTAGCTGGTGGCAGAGGATCCCGACTGCATGAGCTGACTAACAAAGTGGCAAAACCAGCCGTATCTTACGGTGGCAAATATCGCATTGTTGATTTCCCGCTCAGCAACTGTGCCAACAGTGGAATAGATGTTGTAGGTGTCTTAACACAGTATGAATCCATTCTTCTAAACAGTTATGTAGCTGCCGGTCGCCGCTGGGGACTTGACGCAAAAGAAAGCGGTGTCTATGTACTGCCTCCTCGCGAGAAAGCAGACACCAATCTGGATGTTTACCGCGGTACTGCCGATGCGATTTCACAGAACATTGATTTCATCGACACATACGATCCGGAATATGTACTTGTTCTTTCCGGCGATCACATTTATAAGATGAATTATGCGAAGATGCTGGAAGAGCACAAGGCACACAATGCCGATGCGACCATTGCAGTTATCCAGGTCCCGATGAAAGAAGCTAGCCGTTTCGGTATCATGAACACAAACGAAGAAGGACAGATTATAGAATTCGAGGAGAAACCGGAAAAACCGAAGAGTAATCTGGCTTCTATGGGAATTTACATATTTAATTGGAAACTTCTCCGTAAGATGCTGGTTGCTGATATGAAGGATACGGATTCCAGCCATGATTTTGGTAAAGATATTATCCCTACATTATTAAATGATGGCAAATATCTTTATGCATACAAGTTCAAAGGGTACTGGAAAGATGTCGGAACGATCGATTCTCTCTGGGAAGCTAACATGGATCTTCTGGATGCCAACAACGAACTGGATCTGGGCGATCCGACATGGAAAATCTATACCGAGGATGTTACAGCTCTTCCTCAGTATATCGGACCGGATGCCGACATCACCCGCGCATTTATTACACAGGGCTGTATGGTAGACGGCGAAGTGAAAAATTCTGTCCTTTTCACCGGTGCAAGAGTCAACCCTGGTGCAAAGGTCATCGACAGCGTACTGATGCCGGGCGTAGAGATTGAAGAAGGCGCTGTTATCACCCGCGCACTTGTCGCAGACGGTGTTAAGATTGGCAAAGACGCCGTTGTAGGAAGCGCAGACAGCGAACATATTGAACTTGTGTCCAAGCGCGTAAAGGGGGTTGAATAATATGGCAAAAGCATTTGGAATTGTAAATTTTGCGGGAAACCATGTCCGCGTTGAAGGATTGCAGAGTTATCGTCCGGTCGCAGCAGTTTCCTTTCTGGGAAGATACCGTGTTGTAGACTTTCCTATTTCAAATATGAGTAATAGCGGCATTGACCACATTCAGGTTTACGTAAGAAGAAAGCCACGTTCTCTGAACGACCATCTTGGAACAGGAAGACATTACAACATTAACTCTAAGCGTGGACGTTTACATACTTTATTTTCTATGACTGGCAACGAACAGGATCTTTATAATAATGATATTGCAGCATTTTACGATAATATGGAATGTATTGAATCAGAAGATTTCCCATATGTTGTAATCGCTCCAAGCTATATGATCTACTGTCAGGATTATACTGATCTGATTGAGACACACATTGAATCCGGTGCTGATATTACAATGTTATATCACACAGTTGACAATGCCAAAAGCGCTTTCATCAACTGTAATGTTCTGAACCTGAACAAGCAGAAAGGCGTACTGGACATGGAGCCGAACCGTGGAACAGCAAAGACACGAAATATCTCCATGGATACTTATATAATGAAGAAAGAGCTTTTCATTGAACTGATTCACAAAGCGAAGAAAACTTCTTCCTCATATACACTTGCAGATATCATTAACATGGAATGTGGCGAACTTGATATTCGTGGTGTTTCCCACAGAGGTTATTTTGCTGCAATCTCTGATTTTGGAAGTTATTATAATGCAAATATCTCTCTGATTGATTTTAAGACAGCAAGAAGCCTCTTTAGTAAAGACTGGCCAATTTATACACGTACAAACGATTCCGCACCGACACATTATTTTGAAAGTGCAGATGTAAAAAATTCTGTTATTTCCAACGGAAGCTCAATTGAGGGAACGGTTGAACATTCTGTTATGGGCCGTGGTTGCCAGATTGAAGAGGGTGCTGTCGTAAAGAATTGTGTTGTTCTTTCCGGCGTCAAGATCGGCAAAGGTGTTCATGTTGAGAATATGGTCATCGACCGCAATGCCAAACTGATCCATACACCAGAGATTATTGCGGATCCGGGTCATCCAGGATATATCAAACGCGGTGATACTTTATAACATAATACCAGTGTCAAAAAACTGAAACTACGATGTACTTTTCTAAAACTGAGACATTCACCTCCTGCCGGAGAAATTCTGGCAGGAGATTTTTTATTCCTGTATATTTTCCCCAATTTTACAAATCCTATATTATACTACAAAGAAAGGATGACAACCTATGAATAAAATGTTTTGTTTTCAATGCCAGCAGACCGCTCACAATACCGGCTGTGAAGGAAATGCCGGCGTCTGTGGCAAAAAATGTGGCACTGCAAATGCGCAGGATGCACTCACAAACGCACTGATTGGTCTTGCCCGCGCAGTAAATAAAAAGACACCTTCTGAACAATCTGACCGACTCGTGCTGAAAGGACTTTTTACAACGATCACAAATGTGAATTTCCATGAAGACAATGTGCGCAAACTGACACAGGAAATACAGGCGGAAAGGAACGCGATCGATGCTTCCGCAGAAGAATATGACATCCGAAATATCTGGGAAAATCATGAGGATATCCGCTCTTTGAAATCTCTGATCCTCTTCGGACTGCGCGGCATGGCTGCCTATGCTTATCATGCACTGGCGCTTGGCTACACTGACCGGGATGTTCTGAATTATTTCTACGAAGCGCTTGCTGTTCTCGGTGAACCGTCAGATACTAGTAAAGAAAACTTCGAAAGACTTCTCTCCTACGTCCTGAAAACCGGAGAGGTCAATTACCGATGCATGGAGCTTCTGGACAAAGCCAATACGGAAAGCTATGGAACTCCCGTTCCGACTGAAGTTCCACTTACGATTGAAAAAGGACCTTTTATTGTTGTAAGTGGACACGATCTTCACGATTTGAAATTGCTTCTGGAACAGACAAACGATACGGGCATCAACATTTATACACACAGTGAAATGCTGCCTGCCCACGGCTACCCGGAGCTTAAGAAATATCCACATCTGAAAGGAAATTTCGGAACTGCATGGCAGAACCAGCAATTTGAATTTCACAACATTCCGGCACCAATCCTGTTCACAACAAACTGCCTCATGCCGGTAAGACAGAGCTACTGCGACCGTGTATTTACCACCTCCATCGTCTCTTACCCAGAACTTATCCACATCGGAGAAGAGAAAGATTTTACACCGGTTATTGAAAAAGCACTGGAATGTGGCGGTTACGGTAAAGACCATCCGATGTACGGCGTCAATGGCGGCAATACTGTTATGACCGGATTTGCGCACGGCACTGTCTTAAAAGAAGCCGGCAGGATCATTAATCTTGTAAAAAACGGGAAAATCCGTCATTTCTTCCTGATCGGTGGCTGCGACGGTGCGGCTCCGGGGCGGAACTACTACACCGAATTTGCCAAAAAGACACCTTCCGATACATTGATTCTCACGCTTGCCTGCGGCAAGTACCGGATCAATGATCTGCATCTGGGAGAAATAGACGGACTTCCCCGTATTATGGATATGGGACAGTGTAATGATGCTTACAGTGCGATTCAAGTGGCGCTGGCTCTCGCCGATGCCTTTCACTGCAGCGTCAATGAACTGCCCCTGACTCTTGTATTGTCATGGTATGAGCAGAAAGCGGTCTGCATCCTGCTCACACTGTTATATCTTGGTATCCGGAATATCCTTCTCGGGCCTACACTCCCTGCATTTGTCTCACCAAATGTTTTGGAAGTATTAAAAGAAACGTATCAGCTGACACCAATTTCCACACCAGAGGCAGATCTGAAACGCATCCTCGGATAGTATTGCTTCTTCGGAATTCGCCTAAGCAAAAACCTCCTGCCAGAGTTCATGATTCTGGCAGGAGGTTTGCTTTTATTTATGATAATTCCAATTTTCCGGTATAGAGCTGGTAGTACGTGCCCTTATTCTTAATGAGATCTTCGTGATCACCTCTCTCGATGATCTTACCGTGCTCCAGAACAATGATCGCGTTACTGTTACGGATCGTAGAGAGCCGATGTGCGATCACAAATACGGTACGTCCTTTCATCAGGTTATCCATTCCCTTCTGTACGATACTCTCTGTACGTGTATCAATGCTAGAAGTCGCTTCATCCAGGATCAGTACCGGCGGATTGGCAACAGCAGCTCTTGCAATCGACAAAAGCTGTCTCTGTCCCTGTGAGAGTTCCTCACCGTCTCCGCTTAACAATGTCTGGTAACCGTGCGGCAGCATTTTAATAAACTGATCTGCATGCGCCAGTTTCGCCGCCTCGTATACCTGCTCGTCAGTCGCATTCAGATTACCATAACGGATATTGTCCATGATTGTTCCGGTAAATAAATGCGTATCTTGCAGTACAATTCCAAGAGACCGTCTCAGATCATCCTTCTTGATCTTGTCAATATTGATTCCGTCATAGCGGATCTTGCCTTCCTGAATATCGTAGAAACGGTTGATCAGGTTTGTGATCGTTGTCTTACCGGCTCCGGTCGATCCGACAAATGCCAGTTTCTGTCCCGGTTTTGCAAATAGACTGATGTCATGCAGAATTACTTTATCATCTTTGTATCCAAACGTTACATCTTCAAAGCGGACATCTCCGGTCAGCTCTGTATATGTCACACTTCCATCTGCGCTGTGCGGATGTTTCCATGCCCACATACCGGTTCTCTCTTTGCACTCAGTAATATTTCCATCTGCATCTTTCTTCGCATTGACCAGTGTGACATAACCCTCGTCCTTCTCCGGTTCTTCATCAATCAATGCAAAGATACGTTCTGCACCGGCAAGCGCCATAACAATCGAGTTAAACTGCTGCGCCACCTGCATGAACGGCTGTGTAAAGCTCTTCGTAAACTGAAGATATGATGCCATAACGCCAAGCGTAATTCCTCCGACCCCTGCTACAGAGAGGAAACCGCCAAGAACTGCCGTCAGTACAAACTGTAAGTTACCGATATTTCCGATAACCGGTCCCATCATATTTGCAAATTTATTTGCCTGGGAAGCACTCTCGAACAACGCTTCATTCAGCTCATCAAATTCCTGTTCAGAAATTCGTTCATGGTTGAACACTTTGACAACGCGCTGTCCGTTCATCCGTTCTTCTACAAATCCTGTTACATCCGCAAGTGAATTCTGCTGTTTCACAAAATATTTTCCACTGTTTCCACCGATTTTTCCTGTCACCTTCATCATAATTCCAATCACAACAAATGCAAGAACTGTCAGGATCGGACTTAACACAAGCATGGAAATGAAAGTTACGATGATCGTAAACAGAGACATCAACGCCTGCGGGATTGCCTGGCTGATCATCTGCCTTAACGCATCTGTATCATTTGTGTAAAGACTCATGATGGAACCATTGGTACGCTCGTCAAAATAGCGGATCGGCAGTGTCTGCATATGTTCAAACATATCGTCACGGACACGTTTTAACACGCCCTGACCGATATAAACCATCAATCTTGTGTATGTGAATGTCGCCAGCACTCCGGCGATAAAAATGCATGCCAGCACACCAAGTGCCTGATACAGTTCTGTGTAATTCGGATTCTGCTGCCCGATCAACGGAATAATATAATCATCCAGCATAAATTTCAACGACAGTGAAACGGAAATACTTGCTACCGCACTGATCAGAATACAGATAAATACAAGCACAAATCGGAATTTATAAGTTTCTGTCACATATTTCAGAAGCCGCTTTGCTGTCTTGATATCATTTTTAGAAATTCTCTTTTTCTTATTCATCTTCGCCGCCTCCTTTCACCTGTGACTCATAAACTTCCCGATAAATATCATTTGTCTTCAGCAACTCTTCCGATGTTCCGACACCCATCACCTTACCGTCATCCAGCACGATGATCTGATCTGCATCTTCTATAGAAGAAATACGCTGTGCGATAATGATCTTCGTCGTATCCGGAATCTCCTCCCGGAATGCTTTACGGATCAGCGCATCCGTCTTTGTATCTACTGCGCTCGTTGAATCGTCCAGAATAAGGATTTTCGGCTTCTTCAGCAATGCTCTTGCAATACAGAGACGCTGTTTCTGTCCACCGGATACATTGTTACCGCCCTGCACGATCTGCGTATTATATCCGTCCGGAAATTCCTGTACAAATCCGTCTGCCTGTGCAAGACGGCATACTCTTTTTACTTCCTCTTCGCTTGCATCTTTATCACCCCAGCGGATGTTGTCGTATATCGTCCCGGTAAATAATACATTTTTCTGAAGTACCATGGACACCTGGTCACGCAGCACTTTCAGATCATAATCTCTGACATCCACGCCACCGACTTTTACCTGTCTGCCTGTGACATCATAAAGTCTTGGAATGAGCTGAACAAGTGTAGACTTCGCACTTCCGGTTCCTCCGATGATACCGATCGTCTGACCGGATTTAATATGAAGATTTATATCTTTCAGCGACAGATTTCCGCCTTCTCCGGCATAGCTGAAATTCACATGATTGAAAACAATCTCGCCATTGTCTACCGTCTTTACTGCATTTTCCTTATCCTGCATCTCCGGTACTTCTTCCAGCACCTCTGTAATACGGTCTGTGGATGCCTGCGCAATCATGATCATAACAAATACAAATGTAACCATCATCAGTGCACCAATGATCTGCAATGCGTATACAATAATACTGGTCAGTTCTCCTGTCTCCATCTGACCACCGATAATACTCTTTCCACCGATCAGAACAAGCAGGATAACAACTGTATACATGACGAACTGCATTACCGGTGAGTTCCACGCAACAATCTTCTCTGCCTTTGTGAACAGATTATACACATACTGGGAAATGCCGTGAAATTTCTTCACTTCATAGTCTTCTCTTACAAATGCCTTTACCACACGGGATGCATTTACATTTTCCTGCACGGAATTATTTAACACATCGTACTCATCAAATACTTTGATAAAATGCGGATGTGCTTTTTTTGCAATAAATATCAGTGTTCCGCCAAGCACCGGCACTACGATCAGAAACAGTAACGCTGCTTTCTTATTCAGAAGAAGTGTCATCACCCACGATAAGATCACCATGATCGGCGCTCTTGCTAACAGACGAATGCTCATCATATACGCCATCTGCACGTTCGTAATATCTGTTGTCATACGTGTAACCAGTCCGGATGTGGAGAAATGATCGATATTATGGAACGAAAATTCCTGTATCTTATAGAAAATATCATGACGCAGATTCTTCGCATATCCGGCTCCGGCAACAGCTGCCATATTTCCTGCCTGCACACCAAAAAACAATGCCAGCATTGCCATGACCACCAGGATAACTCCTCTCTGTATGATGTAATTCATATCTCCCTGTGCGATTCCCACATCAATGATCTTTGCCATCTCAAGCGGGATCAAAACTTCCATAAAAACTTCCAGAACTACAAGAAGAGGTGCCATGACAGACTGCTTTTTGTATTCTCTGACAGATTTCAACAATGTTTTGTTCATCGTTATCTCCTCCTTTTCATTTTTCTATCTCATAACTTTTTATTGTTTAGCTGTTTTCTTATTTATCTGCTTTCTTTTTTGCTATTTCTTCTTTTGCCGCCTTTTCTCCTTCGGCAAGGTTCCGATACATGAGATACATAACCTTCTTGCATGTCAGTACATCTTCTTCAGAAATACCTGCGACCAGCATTGCTTCGGTCTGGTGAATGTGCTCCATAATAAATTTGTGCACTTTTTCAGCCTTCCCTGTCGGAACTATCCGTTTCAGCCGGGCATCAGACTCTACCGCTTCACGCGTGATAAATCCATGCTCTTCCATTAATTTCAGTATTCCGGTCGCTGTAGACTTGCGGATACAGAATTCTTCTTCCACATCTTTCTGGTAAATATCCTTGTGCTCAGATTCCAGCAAAATAAATTTGAGCACGTGTCTCTGCATTGCTGTGAGTTCTTCCGTATCGTCAAATGGCATCCCACAATTGTGCCGTTTCATCTGATGAGAAAGTATATGGATCAGCCTTCCCATATGCATCTCTTTGATTTTCTGATCTGGATCCTGCATATTTGATTCCTCCTTGTAATCTATGTACAAACCTGGTTATATGCTCTGATATCTCTTCTTGGTCACACATTTTAATTTCTACGTAACAGTCAGCCTCTGAATAGTTCGTATGCTAACTGTTCGTATGCTAACTTATTATATGTGTCTTATTTTCATATGTCAATATATTTTTTTAGACGGCTTCCTCGCTGCCATAATACTTCATACACCAGCTCGCTTAACAGCCAGGTGATGTACATTCGCCAAATACAGATTCTTGTGCAAGCACAAATCTGTACTTGGCTCATCGTATACACAAAGAGAGACAAAAAGAAGGGTTCTTCTTTTTGTCTCTCACGGGGCATGTATCTATAAATTTGTTATTGTCTTATAAATTTTACTTCTATTCTTCCAGATCTGATTATTAATTTTCAAATACTGTCTGGTCTGTAACTGGTGTCTGAAGTGCTTGCAAAGCCTTCTCAACTAAAGCATCCCTGATTTTATAAGATTCTGCTTCGCCTTCTGTCGGATCACCGAGCGGATACGGGATTCCAATCGCCGGAACGATTCGGTTCGCACCGATCGTGCGTGAAATCGGAACTACTGTACACACATGCACCACCGGGATACCATATGCTTCAATGCCTTTTACCATCGTTGCACCGCAACGTGTACAGGTACCTCAGGTACTTACAAGAATAACTGCATCTACATGATCTTCTACCAGCTTCTTACCAATATCCGTACCGAATTTTGCTGCTGAATTGGTAGCCGTTCCAGTTCCGGTCGTACTTGCAAAATACGGATACAATTTACCAATCTCTCCGTCCTTTTCCTTCTTCCGGAGAACATCCAGTGGAATAACGAGATTTGGATCTTCCATTACAAACTGTCTGTCATATCCACCATGGATTGTTGTATAATCATCCTTTGACATCTTTTCCATTCCCTCGATCGGATACCAGCCAAATTTGGTTGCATTGGATGATTCGATATGATCCGGATTGTCAAGTGGCACGATACCGCCAGAAGTTACAATGGCGATCGTTGCCTTGCTCATATCCTTGATAGCTTCTGCCGGAGGAACACGGTCGAACTTCGGCATCGGAAGGTCTGTGGAAAATTCTTCTCCGGCAATCTTCTTAAGAAGCATCTGGATTCCTCTCTCAGAACCTCTCTCATCCGCAAAATAATTAACACGGATTCCTCTCTCCAGATATCCTTCCTCTGCTGGTCCAAGGATCTCTTCACCTGCCGCAAGCTTACGGATCAGATTCACAAATTTCGGTACTGCTTTACGCATTGTTGCTGCAGAATTACCTGTCTCTACGAGAATCACATCCTGACGGAACATATCTGTTCCCGGATTTTCCTTATACATACCGGACACAACCGGAATGCCAAGTCTTTCTTCCACTGCCTTGCATATTGTTCCGCATGCTACTCCATAACGTCCCGCATTAAATGCCGGTCCTGCAACAAATACGTCCGGGTGATAACGTTTCACCATCTCTACAATTGTATCTGTCGCTTCATCCAGATTCTCTCCAAAATAGTTATCACCACAGATCACAGTCGCAACGATCTCATAATCGTCTCCGAGTCCCTGTGCCAGTGCCAGTCCCGGTCCGATGACCTTCTCTTGTACTTCCGGTTCATAATCTGCTTTATCTTCTCCACCGATACCGCCGAAGAACTGATTCAGATAATGTACAATTCGATATGCTGCCATGTTTCACCCCTCCTTTAGTATCCTTTTGCTGCCAGTTTGTTGTAGCCGTTCGCAATCGTAGATGCGATAATGATCTGCAGTTCTGCTTCAAATGAACCGTCTTCGTTCATACAGCCTGCCCAGCCACCGATCTGGCTCTCGATATATTCTGTTGTTCCGATTACCTTATCCATTGCCGGAAAATGAAGAGTTGCATTACCCTGTCCACAGGATGCAAGTGCTGTTGCTTCATCACAAGTATCTGCCAGAGAAGCAGATTTTCCATCCTTACCTGGGAACTCATCTGTAATCAGGCAAACTTTCGTTCCGGCTCTTTCTACTTTCTTACAGTTCATCATCAGATCTGTATCCGGATTGCCATATCCTTCTTCTGTGATCAGCACTCCGTCCAGTCCCATCCACTGACACAGCTTCGCAACCATATCAGAATGACGTTCCTTATCCGCAAGAAATACATTTTCATTCGTCAGAATCACGCCCATGAAATTGAGATCTTTTCCATGATGTCTGTATAAATCTTCAATAACCGGATTGTGCAGATGATGATAGCTGGTTACTTTATCACACGGTGCAACACAGTTACCGGATACGATTGCGCCATCCATGATCTCTGTCGGATACATAAATGTCGGCACGATCTGTTTTGCATCCACTCCATAATAATAAGTATCATGCAGCAATCCCTGTGACTGAAGCATATGTACATATCCGATCTTCGGAAGATCCGGGTATTGCTGTGCTTGTTCCAGAATTGGCTTTGTCTCATACACTTCCAGTGTGTCCGGTTCGATATTTCTTGCAAGTTCGCCGAGATATGTTGCAACTTTGAGGCCTGCCATACGTCCCGCACGCTCATAAACATGTGTTTCCAGACCTTCTTTTGGTTCAATCACCACGCACACATTGAGTGTCTTTGAAAACGGACAATAATCTGCTGCCGGTCCGCTCATATCAATGACACCTTCCTGAAATCCTACGATTCGTCCCACTGTAACAACACAGCAGCCGGATAATGCATGTGTTCTTCCACTTCCAACCTGTGGAGACACTTTTCCGATCACACCTGGGAACATCTCACCGCCACTGACTTTTACACGTGGTTCGATTACGTCTTTTACCGGCGTGATTCTTGTCTTTTCACCCGGTTTTGCAAGTTCCAGATGGCAGCCAATCAATTTGTCATCTTCCAACACAAGGCGTTCTACTTCTTCCTTATTGATAGAAAGCACATGATCATCCACGCAGGACTTGTCACCAAACCGGATATCCCTGATCTCAATTTTGCCTAACTCCAGTTTCATACTTCCTTCCCTCCTCATTCTGCCTTTCTTTAAAGCTATTTTTATCTCTGTTATAAATACCTTGCTATCGTCTCTGCACTGTCTGCTGCGCTAAACGATCCTTGGCATAACATTCTGAACTATGGATAAATCAATGGTCTTGAAATCATCCTCTACTTTTTTGGGGTAGGAAGCCGGGGACGGTGCTATCACCTGCCAGCGTCTGTATACTTCCAGACATTTTTCAATCAGCAGGATTGCCTTCATCGCATCTTCCCCGCTTCCCGGGTATACAATTACAGACCGATATGGTGTCTGGTTCGGTTTCAGGCTCGATGCCTGCGGATGTGTCAGCAGAATATGGCGGTCATAAACCATATCCCGCGTTGCGATCAGAACTTCTTCATACGTCTGTTTTAAAATAACTTGCATCTCATCTTTGTATGCTTCAAACACGCGGTCATTATTCGTAATTATGATTGCTTTCTCTCGTTCGTACATACGCTTTTCCTCTGTAGATATCTATATTACAAGGTATCATTTTTATAAAAATTGTTAGAACAAAGTGCCCTCTGTTCCGCCTTTATATTGTTTTATTCGGTGTGTTTGTATTATAATGTTTTTCTATAAATATAATCTTTCATTTGCTTTTTCTATCAAATTCAATGTAGCACAATCTTTATGTAGTTTCAATGGATTTTCTTAACATTTTGTTATTTTTTTATCTATTTTTACCATAAAATTATTCAAGAAAAAGTGCCGCAGGCAGGAAATCAGCTTTTGTTTCTGATTTCCGCAGGATTCACATCACCTCCACCGGTGTATAACGGTCTGCATATAATTCCCGGCACACCGGGCTCGCCTGTTTTGGTCCTCTGGTAGAAATAAATAAAAAAAGTCCTTGACAGAAACTAAAATAATTTCTGTCAAGGACGAGTTCTGCATTGGAAAAAAAATATATATCTCCGGCTTATACCACCCGCGGTGCCGCCTTGATTCACAGCATGACCTGTGCGCACATGAATGCTTTGATCTCCGCTTCATTGGTTTAGTATGTTAAATTGTTTTTTTATAATTTAGCACAACATCACTCTGTTATCAAACTATTTTTATTAAATATGCCGCACTAAATGCGTCGCACGCTGATAACTAATCAATCAGGTCATTCTGATATCTGGATAAATGCTCGTACGGCAGAATCTGACGTCCCCTGTACAGACCACAGCCGTCGTTAATCAAACTGTTGTTCACTGCTGCGAACATATTGACATCCAGGTCTTTTAACTCCAGATTGACAAGCCGTTTTCCACGCTCATATGCTTCATCAAAATACAGGTTCTCGCCCTCCGGAATAACTTTCCTTCTTGTACGCTCCTGCTCCTGCTTCTTCTCGTAAGCCTTATGATTTGCCGCACCAATCTCTGCAATATCGTCCATTGTCTTCGTCCGAAGCTGCACTTCCATATAGCTTCGTGAACTGTTATCGTAAAATGTAATATGAAGAGACTGGTATCCACTCTCAATATGATTAGAAATATAATCTCTGTAATACGGGCGGACATTATCATGAAGCTGCTCTGACTTACTCTCCAGCACGCCTCTTGCCGACTCTGCCGAAAATCCCTGTGCTTCCAGAAATCCCGGCAACACATTGGCAATCTGATACAGATACTCGATCTCTTCCTTCTCCCATTCTGCTTCATTTTTCACGTTGCATTTCGGAAGAGAAACTACGATCCGATATGCAATAAAATCACGGAAACAGTTTAATTTTTCTTTTAATTCGGAAATGGTCGGATAGCGCCCGTATTTCTCGTAACATTCATAGACACATTCCACGATATAACCATTGAATTTCTCTTCCGCACGGAGCAGTGATTTGATCCTGCCTTTGAATGTAAATGCAAGAAACGGATATTCCTTTGCCATATATTTGTAAAATTCACGGATCTTCTGTGACTGTGCTGTCAGGAAGTCGTTGTGTTCCAGCATTTCCTGAATCTGGATCAGAAAATTACTGTGGATCAGATCGATCTCATTGCCAGTACGTTTTGCTTCTTTTCTAAGATCTACGATATATTTGTGTAAAATCTTAAAGACTGTATTTCCGGAATATAAATAATCGTTTAATGTTATCATTCGCATCACCTCTTAAACTTATTTCATTATAACAGATGAGCATATGTGTTGCAGTACAATCTTTCTGTAATTTAAGCGTTCAAAAAGAAAGGGCACCACACGAATTTCGTGTAATACCCTTTGAAACGGATTAACTACTATAAAATATCACTGCAGCATATATTTCTTCAATTGCCGCCGATTGGCAATTCCCAGCTTTTTGTAAACCGCTTTTAGCGTCCGGTTAAGCTGATTCTGTTCAATTCCCATATGTTCGGCAATCTCCACATTCATCCAGCCTCTGTTTGCCAGCATAGCTACTACAAATTCTTCTTTCGTAAGTGCACTGAGTTTCCCGCCGACTGCTTTTGCTCCTTCTCCTTTGCTTCTAAGGCCATGCCATTTCTGCCATCCGTAACTGAAACGTTCCATGATCCGGAATATCCGGTCGAATTCTTCCGGTGACTCTTCTTTTATATATTGTTCCACCAGCCCCTGTAAAAGTCCATGATGTTCACCGATTCCTTCCAGTAGTCCATCCGGCTCTGCCAGTTTCCATGCTGCCCGAAAATGCTCTTCGGCTTCTTTCGTTTTCTTCATACTGACAGCGTCCATCGCTGCCACAAGGTGAAGATATATAGACGAAACCGGATATAACTGCGGGCTGAATGCAAGCCCTGTCTCTACGATTCCGCGGGAGCGCTCATACTCTCCCTTCTGATAAGCATCATATGCGATAAAGTAACATCCCCATAACCGCAATCCTTTTGGAAGATCTGTTAGATATTCAAAGATCAGAGGTGCTTCCCAGTCTTCGATATGAAGCAGCACTTTTGCCACACTTCCGGCAAATGCCGCATATGCTCTCTCTTTGCGATCTTCTGAATGAAGCAGCACATCAGCCGTCACTTTCATAACATGTGCACCTGCTTTTACTGCCTCTACTCCTCCTACCGAAAAATCAGAAAAAATATAGATTAGACATGCCGACATTCTGAATACAAGATCTTCATCCTGCAGATACTTCTCGGAAATTTCTGCCGCCTTCTCACTTTCTCCCCGAAAATAATAAAATTCCGCACGTGCCATTTCCCTGTGTGCAGAATCTTCCAGATTGTCAATGAGAGTTCTTGCTTCACCCGGAACATAGGATGTTCCCATAAACCATAACTTATGTTCCATAATACTTCATCTTCTTTCTGTCTTAATGTTTCACCTTATTTTAAATTTACTCTCTTTTAAATATAATTTTAATTTTCCTCTTTTATGCTTATTTCGGGGCAGATCCCTTTACTGACACTTTATATAATACCAGCAGATTGCTACCTTTTTTGGTTTCCTTGGTATAATAATATTGAATTTTTACATCCCTTGCAATAAAATATAAAAAACGACTTGTTTTCTTTAAAATTTCACTTGCCTTTTATGAACTGGAATCTGCATTTTGGGAAGGGAATTCTATGAATATTGAAAAATATACCATTTGCAGTGCTGCAATTTTATTAGAATATTATGACAACAAAATCCAGTCATTCCTTGAAAACTGCCACGATGATATTCTGTGGCTTGGACCAGCGCATGATCAGATGATCCGCGGAAAAGATAATCTGATAAATGCATTTCAGAAAGAAAAACATGAACTGCGTTTTACTGTTTCAAATCTCGTTGTCTATCCGCTCGACACAGGCAGTCCTTCTACTCTGGACGTGCTTCTTACTTTTCAGTTGGATACTTTCTGGCCGGATGGCAGTTCAAATCGCGTCCATCAAAGAATTTCTATGCTATGGGCTATGCAAAATAATATCCCACGCATCCGGCTTTGCCACATTTCCAATGCGATTGCCTATGATCCGCGGGATACTATCTATCCTGTTCATTATGCTGAAACCTATAAATCCATGGTTCTATCTGGGCAGATAAAGCTCAGAAGAGTTACTTTTCATGGAAAAGACCGCTCCATGATTTATCTGAAACCAGATCTGATTCTGTATGTAGAATCCTGTGGTTCTCATACTCTGCTGCACACTTCGACGCAGACATTTGAATGTGTTGAGCGTCTGGCCGCTCTATGCAAACGCTGTGAACCGGAACTAATCCGCTGTCACGAAAGTTATCTGGTGAACCTGACTTACGTCGCCAGTATCCAGCGGTTCTCCTTTACACTTACCAATGGGGTCTCTATTCCGATACCTGAGAAACGATACACGCATATAAAAAAGCTGCTGGCTAATTTTTCTTCTTCCCCGGAAGTGAAAGAATAATAACTGCACCGATGATTCCTGCAAATCCTAAAAGATCCATGAATTCAAAGGAAACGCCCATAAATAATACGGATGCCAGTGTTGCTGTCAGTGGTTCTACCGATGCAAATAGACTCGCCCTTGTTCCGCCGATCAGACGCAGCCCTTCCATGTAGCATCCGAAAGAAAGCACGGTTCCCATGATGATTACGACCGTTACACACAAAAATGTCTGCCAGTCCCATATAATCTGCGCCGTGGTTGTCCACGGTCTTACAATTGGAATCAGTCCGATTCCGCTGATTAACATACCCCAGCCAACGATCGCAAACGTTCCGTATTCGCTCATCAGATTACCCGGAAGCAGATTATAAAATACGGTCGCAAGCGCAGATGCAAGTCCAAGAAACAGAGTTGTTTTGGACACTGTAAGCTGTGTCAGATCTCCGTGCGTTGCGATCAATATGACTCCGCCAAATGCAAGAACCAGTGCAATACGCTCTGATACTTCCGGCAATTTCCGGTTGACAAGCGATGTGTACAGCATGATGATAACCGGTGCCACATACTGCAATACTGTTGCGATACCTGCATTTGAATCATCTACTGCCATATAATATGTCATCTGGCAGGCCGCAATACCGATCATACCATACAACATCATCCGGATCACATGTCTTGGATTCTTCCATATGCGGAAAGTATCTTTTTTCTGTTTTGCAACTACTGTGGACAGAAGGATCAATCCCGCAATGATCAGGCGCACATTTACCAGCCACTGTGGTGTCATCCCTCTGTGTTCAAATGAATATTTTCCAAAAACTCCTGCAAGCCCCCAAAAGACACCGCCTAATATTGTCAAAGCGGTGCCTCTCATCTTCTCACGGCGTTCAAATTGTTCCGTAAGTTCTGTATATCCCATTTTTTCATCCTCATTCTCTCATTGTACTCTTATCTGTTCAGATATTTATCCTATTCGTCAGCATAGCATATTTTTTAAAAGATTCCTATAGACCATCTGATCTTTCCCTTGATGTTTTTTATCTTCACAGTGCCAATCTCTCTGGAATCCCTGGAAACCTCTCGGTTATCACCGAGCACAAAAACCTGCTTATCTTCTACCGTCAGTGGATAGGTGATCTTATCAGACTTTGCTTCCGTCTTACCGACTGCCTGCGGTGTCGTAACTTCTTCTCCGTTGACATAGATCTTTTCACGGTCAATATTAACGGTATCCCCTGCTACAGCAATCACTCTCTTCACATATACATCCCCGTTCGGCATATCGAGCGCCACGATGTCTCCGGCTTTGTATTCGCTGTTATGTCTCTCATAAATAACTATATTCTTGTCATGCAGTGTCGGATACATCGATCCTCCGTCAACTGTCGATATCCCCATAAAAAAATGGAAAAGACCTATGATAACAACAAAAACGAGCAGGAACTGCATTATCACGATCAGTCGTTGTTTCCGGCGTTCTTTTGCTTTTTTCTTCTTCACGACCGGATCTACATCTTCCAGCACTTTTTGCTTAATACTCTCTATCTCCATCTTGTAAAACCTTCTTCCTGTTTCTTTTACCTTCCTTATTATAACGATTGTATCCTTATATCTCAACACCCAATCTATGTGAAAATCTGTGACTGTCGAAATATGGTATTCCCTTATTATTTGTGATATAATATACAAATGATATCAGAGAAATACATTCATATATCATTACAGAAACTTAGTTCTGCAGATATATGAGCGTAAAACTCGGACAAGAAGTAACACACGGGGATTTTCAGCCTGAAACTATAGACATAAGCAACACCCGTCAATGGACCTGAATTGAACGGAGGATTCACAATTATGAAAAAGTACACGTCATTCAAGGTTCTCCAGCTTGCAATACTGGCGATCCTTACCATCTTAAGTCTGTTTCTCCTTCTGAAACCAGAAGTGAAACAGTTCGTATTTTCATCCCGCCCTGCCACGATTTTGTTTTTTGTCGTATGGGTACTGTTATTGGTCAGCTTTATTTTCCTGCTGATCGATTTTAACCTTATCTCAACAATTAAACTGAACTATCATAACTTATACGGTGTCGCTTATTCCGATCCGATATCCGGTATGCCAAACCGTTTCAGCTGTGATACAGTCATTGAGAAATATTACGACGAGAAACTTCCGGAGAACATCGGCTGTATTATGATCGATCTTTCCAATCTTTCAGAGATTAATAACCTTTACACACATGCTGCCGGCAACCGTCTGTTGAAGGATTTTTCCAATATTCTTTCCACTGCGGCAACGTCCTTATGTTTTGTCGGTCGCAACGGTGGTAATAAGTTTCTTGCGATCTTTGAAGACTGTACCGAGGAAAATATAGATCTTTTTATCCAGCGCATTGAAAACCGGGTTGCCCAGCACAATCAGGCACCGGATTCTATTGCCATTGAATATCACACCGGTATCGCACTGAATCGTAATGAACATCTGGATCAGATTACCCGGCTGATCGCACTTGCAAACAAACGTATATCCAGATCAACGAATGTACAAAGGAGTTAGACGCATGGAACTTGATTATGATTACATTGCAAAACTGGTACGCAAAACGCAGGAAGGCAATAGCGATGCATTTGCAGAATTATATACTGCTACTTATCAGTCGCAGTACCGTTTTGCCTATCAATATGTAAAAGATCCCTATCTTGCACAGGACATCCTGCAGGAAGTTTACATTTTAGTA
Source organism: Dorea hominis (assembly GCF_014287705.1). Lineage (NCBI taxonomy): Bacteria > Bacillati > Bacillota > Clostridia > Lachnospirales > Lachnospiraceae > Dorea > Dorea hominis. The sequence continues at coordinate 35,051 of NZ_JACOOY010000016.1, forward strand.
TTAAAGAATCTGGACACACTGAAGAATCCGCGTCTCTTTGTATCCTGGTTGCACCAGATCACATTCCGGATCTGTTTTGACACTTGGCAGAAAAGGAAACGGCAGGAACAGGAACTGGATTATATATCCTCCGGTCAGACATCTGATTTTTCAGAATCTTTCTCGGATATCATGACGAATCCGGAGAAGCATATTCTGAACAAAGATGCAAAAGCACGGCTGATGCAGGCGATCCAGTCACTGCCTCCACAATATTCGCAGGCGATCATCATGCGCTATTACAATAATATGAGCATCGAAGATATTGCCGTTGCGATGGATTACAGCCGGAGTACTGTCAAACGGCGTTTGCGCAAAGGGCGCAAACTTCTGGAAAACATGCTCCACGAAGAAAAAGGAGGGATTTGTTTTGAATAAAGATTATACTTCTGAGTTAGACCTTCACGCATCTTCTTTTGACAATACAGACATTCCTGCTTTGGATTCGAAGACTGCGAACCAGCTTCTGAACAACGTTTTTAACGCATGCGACATGGAACCGAGCACAATTCCGGTCGAAGTTCTGGAAGACTGGGGCAATTACAAGAAAACGACCTTTGGTTTCGGACGGACACTGGCCTATTTGTGTACACTGCTTCTGATCTTAATGCCGCTTTTATTCATTAAGCCAACGATTATTGCAGAACGTACCAAAGTAGACTCTGCACAGTCCGCTGTTTACAATATCCGGGTAAAGACACTGCTCCCGATCCGGGAAGTTACCGCTGACCTGGATGGACATCCGATCGCTTTGACGAAGAAAGATACGCATACTTATACTGCGGAAGTTACTTCTAACGGAACACTGACAATCCATGCAGAAGGCATGAACGCACAGACTTCCTTACGTAGTTACAAAGTTTCCAGTCTGGATACCGAGAAACCGAAACTTCTGGACTCCTACTCCCGTCACGGAGTTGTATATCTGGACGTATCCGACACATATTCCGGTATCAACTACGATGCGATTTCCGGTCTTGTCCCAAAGAGTATCAACAAGAAAACCGGTACCATTTCTTTTATGATACCGAAGCAACCGACAACTATTAAGATTCCGGATAATGCCGGTAATGAACTGGAATTGTTGCTCTCTCCGGTTAAGAAATAACGTACATTTTAAAAAGGAGAATCCCGATATGACTATGAAAAAGACATCACATGCTTTGCCTGTTATATTACTTATCGGGATTCTTCTTTTTGTATTATCCGGCTGTTCGTCTTCCCATTCAAATGAAGCCGATCATTCCGGGCCAAAGCGTGATTCCACGCCAAAAGTATTATCTCCGTCTGCCCCCGGCAAAAAAGTTTATAAAAATAACAGTGCATCCATCGATGCGTCACATATTTCCGAAGGGTATATCATGGTAAAATATACCGGTGGCAAATCCAAAGTAAAATTACAGATTGCCGGACCGGATCAGGCAAATTATACTTACCTTCTGAGTAAAGGCGCCGGTTATATGGCATTTCCACTCAATGCCGGAAATGGCAGTTATTCACTCAGTATTCTGGAAAATGTAAGCGGAGATTCTTATGCAGTCGCTCTGGAGCAGACCATTTCCGCAAAGATCAAGGATAGGTTTCTTCCTTTCCTCTACCCGAACCAGTATGTCTGGTTCACTGCGAAATCAAATGCAGTAAAAAAAGGGCAGAAACTTGCGGAAAATACATGGACAGATCTGGAAGTCGTACAGAATGTTTATAACTATGTGACGAAACATGTCGCTTACGATAACGCCAAAGCTGAAAATGTTTCTTATGGATATATTCCAAATGTAGATGAAACTTTGAAAACCGGCAAAGGCATCTGTTTCGATTATGCAGCTCTTATGACTTCCATGCTGCGTTCCCAGCGGATTCCGACCAAACTGGAAGTCGGTTATGCCGGTGAAACTTACCACGCCTGGATCAGCACTTATGTAGATGACAAAGGCTGGGTGGATGATATCATCAAATTTGACGGAAAAAACTGGCAACTTATGGATCCAACACTTGCCGCCAGCAACGACAAAGAGTCCGTCAAGAAATATGTAAATGACAAAAATCATTACGTTGTGAAATTCAACTATTAAATACAATGATCGGGTTATGATATACCAGGCATACAAAACTGCTGTAACCCGGAAAGGAGTAATTATGACCGAGACACACACGCCTCTCTCCAATGCCGAGACCGCGGCATTCTGTTCGCAGATTGCTATGATCCTGCGATCCGGTATTTCTTCTATAGAGGGAATTTCTATCATGCTGGAAGATACAACCGAACCAGAAGAGAAGAGATTACTGGAAGGCATCAACACCATGCTTCTGAATACCGGTTCCCTGCACCTTGCACTAGAAGATACACACGCATTCCCGGACTATATGATCCAGATGGTACAGATTGGGGAACAGGCAGGAAAACTGGATGAAGTTATGACTTCCCTTGCGGACTATTATGAGAAAGAAGCTGCGCTAAACCAGACGATCCACAATGCAGTTACCTATCCTTTACTTATGATCTTTATGATGATCCTCGTCATCCTTGTACTGGTGACAAGAGTTATGCCGATCTTCAATCAGGTATTTGCCCAGCTCGGCAGAGAAATGAGCGGATTGTCACTGGGTATCCTGCGATTTGGTCAGTTCTTAAACGCACACATCGTCGTCTGCGGCATTGTCCTTGTACTGCTTGCTGCCGGCGCTGCTTACCTGTTCTGGACAAAACGTGGACACCAGCTGCTCCTTGGATTTATGGGAAAACTTCACGGCGGCCGTTCTCTTCAGGATCAAATCGGCGCATGTCGTTTTGCAAGTGGTATGGCACTGACTTTAAGCAGCGGACTGACACCTGCGGAATGTCTGAAACTCTCCATTCCACTTATCAAGAAAGGAGCTTTCCGCACCCGTCTGGAAGCCTGCTCCGAAGCAGTTACAAATGGCGAAGATCTATGCGAAACACTTCTTTCCAATCACATTTTCTCAGGAATTTATGCCAAAATGGCATCCATCGGTTCTAAGACCGGTGTGTTGGAAGAAGTGATGAACAAGATCGCCGGACAGTACGAAGAAGAGATCGATAACCGGCTCTCCAGAATGATCACTGCAATCGAACCGACACTTGTCATCATTCTGTCCGTGATCGTCGGCATCATTCTTCTGTCTGTCATGCTACCACTCATCAGCATCATGGCAACATTATAATACCTGGTTTCTTAACATGAATAAGAAATCTGTTCCCCGGTAATTGATACATCAAGATAGAAAGGAACGACTAAAGATGTCCCGTCGTTTTATTAAAAACCGGCAAACTTCATATTTGCGGAATGTTTTGATTTCCATCGCTTTATTTCTTACTGTCTTTGGATTTTTCTCATACGGAATCGTATCCGTCCAGAAAGACATGGAGAAAAACGAGATGGAAACGCTACAGTCTGCCGTTACCCGCGATATCACCCGCTGCTATGCGCAGGAAGGCACTTATCCGGAGAGTCTGGCATATTTGAAAAAACATTATGGCCTGACTTACGACTCTTCCAAATATTTTGTGGATTACCAGCCATTGGGTGCCAATATTATGCCTGACGTTACGATCATCCGGAAAGGAGGCGGAAACTAATGCGTTTTGAACGTTCGAGAAAACATATGATAGACTTTATATTTCCGCTGACACTTTTACTTGTATTTGCGGTTTCCGCACTGATCGTACTGCTTCTGTCTGCACGTATTTACGCCGCGCAGACGGAGCAGGCAGATAAAAATTACCAGACTACCACACCACTTTCCTATATTACGGAAAAATTTCGCGCAAATGACACATACGGCGTTGTATCTGTCGAGAAACGTGAAGGCAGGGAATGTCTTGCTTTCCACATGCCGGCTGATACTTCTGCTGATAATAACGGAAATACAGATACTACCGGTTATACAACATATCTCTATACAGATGGCGGGTGGCTGAAAGAACTGGTCGTACGAGATGACGCTGACGCTTCTCTTAAAGCTGGAAAGAAAGTGATCGAAGCCCGTGATCTGACCGTCACACGAAAGAAAAACGGACTGTACCGCATTATGATAACCGAAAAAAATGGCACACAAGTCAGCCGCCTGCTTGCAGAAAGGAGCCATTCATGAAACAACAGAATCACAAGCGCTCCGGCATCTTTCTACTGGAAATTATGATCGCCATACTGTTTTTTGCACTGACCGGTGCTGTATGCCTGCGCACTTTCGTCAAAGCACATACACTGAGTACACAGGCTACCGAGACGGAACAGGCGCTTTCCCGTCTGGAAGATGTTGCCGGGCTTTTAAATACAATAGACGCGGCAGAGTTAAAAGATGAAAAGACATTTTCAGAGACTCTTGAAAGTGAGTTTCCGGCCTGTGAAATGGATGGCAGAAACGCTGTTATTTATTATGATACAGACTGGAAAGCCTGCCTGTCGGAAAAAGCATTCTACCAGATTCAGTTACAGACAACAGATAAAGAAGATTCCATGTGCCATTTTCAGATCAAAGCTCTGCGCCTCGCAGAAGGCACTGCCAGTATATCTTCCAGTAAATCTTCTGAGAAACAGTCAGGCAGGGCAGCTTCTGAAATTACACATTTAACACTAAAGCGCTACGCAAAGGATTGATGATTATGAATACATCAGGTTCAAAACAGAAAAATTTTCCAATTACAAATATCGGATCGGTCACTCTGCTGATGATCTTCATTGTATTGTGTATGATCACCTTTGCAGCGCTGTCACTTTCCAGTGCCGCTTCGGATTATCAGACCGCCCGGAAATCCGCCACTCATGCGCAGGAGTATTACAAAGCATCAGGTCGTGCGGAAGAGACTCTTGCAAAAATCGATCAGGTACTTAAAAACTGTTACCTTCAGACTTCCGATATTGCCGGATATTACAAAAATATCGAACAGCATTATAAAAACAATTCGGATATTACTTTAAAGAGAACTTCGGATTCCCTTACATTGACTTATCAGACGAAGATCAATGATAAACAGGCATTGCAGACACGCCTGCTGATTCTGCATCCGTCTGAGCAGACAGACAAACGCAGCCTCTCCTCTGCAAAAACTGCAACTCCTGATCTGTACCGCATCACTGGCTGGCAGACACTTTCAACTGCAGACTGGAACGGAGACAATTCTTTGAACTTACTTAAAAAATAAAAAGGAGACTTTTATTTATGATAACACTCGCTTCACAATTACTTGAAAAAACGGTAAGCTCCAACGCTTCCGATGTTTTTATCGTTGCCGGGCTTCCGGTTTCCATGCGGTTAAATGGCATCATTGTACATGAGGATGAAGAACGCCTGAAACCGAATGATACTGCCGAGATTATTAAACAGATTTACCAGATGGCAAATGAGCGCGACATGCAGACACTTCTTGCTACCGGAGATGATGATTTTTCATTTTCCATTCCGGGACTTTCCCGTTTCCGTGTCAGTGCCTTCAAACAGAGAGGTTCTCTATCCGCCGTCATCCGAGTGATCTCGTTCTCTCTGCCGGATGCAAAGGAGCAGGGAATCCCTCAGCAGATCATTGATTTTGCCGACTTTTCCAAAGGTCTGGTACTCGTCACCGGTCCTGCCGGAAGCGGTAAATCTACAACACTTGCCTGCGTGATCGACCACATCAACCAGACACGCCATGAACACATTATCACACTGGAAGATCCACTGGAATTTCTTCACCGCCACAATAAGAGTATCGTCAGCCAGCGCGAGATTTCTGTCGATACCGTCAGCTATGTAACGGCGTTGCGTGCGTCTCTGCGCCAGAGCCCGGATGTCATTCTCCTTGGCGAAATGCGTGATTTCGAGACGATACAGGTTGCCATGACGGCTGCCGAGACCGGACACCTGATTTTCTCAACTTTACATACGATCGGTGCCGCCAATACGATCGACCGTATCATCGATGTATTCCCGCCGAACCAGCAACGACAGATTGCAGTCCAGTTATCCATGGTTCTGCAGGCTGTTATATCACAGCAGCTTGTCCCTACTATTGACGGACACCAAGTTCCGGCATTTGAAATTATGACGGTAACACCTGCCATCCGCAATATGATCCGTGATAATAAAATCCCGCAGATTGATGGTATGATCTATTCTTCCGCCACACCGGAACTGGTTTCCATGGATGCGAGCCTCTTGAAACTTTATAAGGATGGTACGATCGCCAAGGATACTGCGCTGACTTATGCGACGAATCCGGAGATGTTGAAGCGGAGGTTATAATAATAACAAGGCAGGTCAAATTGACCTGCCTTATCTATTCTCTTTGTTCACTTTTTTTAGTATTTTGTAAATCCGATTTTCTTCATGGAATAACCGTATTTTCCTAAAAGTTTATCGTAGTATTTGAATGCTGTTTTTGTATAGCTGACTGCTTTTGTCCAGTCTTTTTCACGAGGCTTTCCGCTGTACTCCAGTTCATCATCACTTTCGCTCATCAGATCACCTTCCAGACATTTTGTCAAATTCATTCCCTTACGGTTTCCATCGTAAGATTTGTCAAGCTTTCCTAAAATAAAGATAACATAATCTTCCTTAAGTTTCATATCAATTATTTGTAATTCCCCTGCTTTATCTTTTACGATATCCATCGCGATTGCTGTACCTGTCATCTTGTCCGCTTTTTCGTTCATGTCTATATAACTGAATCCCATCTGCCATTTTTTGGGATATGCAATAATATTAATATCTTTTTCATTATTTTTTCCTTGTTTAGAAGTCATGGAAAGCATGTACATTCCATCGCCCTGATTTTTTCCTTTTTCTCTTACCAGATCATACAGCTTTCTCGCACGGTAATTTTCCTTTGTGACAACTGCCACTTTACATTTTAATTTCTTACCTTTTACTTTTGCAGTAATTGTACATTTGCCAAGTTTTACTGCTTTTACTGTTCCTTTGGAACTGACCTTTGCAATTTTCTTATTGCTGCTGGACCATTTGATTTTGGCACTTGTATTCTTCACTTTCAGTTTCGTACTCTGTCCCGGATACATTGCAACACTTGTCTTGCTGAGTTTTGGTTTAACGGCTGCTTTTGCTTCCCCACTCCAGCCACCAAATGCAAGCGTCACCGCCATTGCAATCACCAGTAACCCTGCCGACAGACGTTTCCATACGTTTCTTCTGTTTTCTTTCATGCCTTCTTCCTCCCAATTTGTTTTTTATCTCTACATTAAGAAAAGCCTTCTAATCACACAACTTTTCTTAGAAAGAGCATCTTAGTATCTCTGCTTTGTGACAACCTGCACACGACACTTTAATGTCTTACCCTTGACTTTCGCGGAAATCAGACATCTGCCGGTTCTGACCGCACGCACCATTCCTCTTGGGCTGACCTGCGCAACCTTCGTGTTGCTACTGGACCATTTGGCTCTTGCCCTCGTATTATTCACGGCAAGTTTCTCATTCTGTCCTGCATACATATAGAGGCTGGTCGTATTCAGATTCGGTCTTGAAGCACCCCTTGCCTTAACACCGATCCATCCACTCAGTGAAAATGTGACAGCCAGCGCAATTATCAGAATACCGGTTGCAAGCTGCTCCCACCAGGTCTTATTTCCTTTCCACATATTATTCCTCCATTTCTTACTACCCCATATAAAAATTATACTTTACTAAAGAAGCTTTCGTCAATTATTTTCAAACTATTTTTTTCTTTTATTATATTTTTCAGTCTTTTTAAATGCAGGCATGCGAAAAATCTGTATCAGCAGCGGAATTACCATAATAAACCAGACCAGCGGCTCCGCGAGAATCACTCCTGTATAGCCAAGCCACGGCACCAGTGTAAAAGCAATGATAATTTTCCCAATCATTTCCAGAGAACTGGACACAAGCGGTGTTACATGATCGCCAAGTCCCTGCATCGCATTTCGCAAAATACAGATGATCGTTGTCACGAAATAAAAAATGGTATTGAATTTCAAATAGTTAGTCGCATTCAGAAGCACAATTTTATTGTGCGTTCCTGTTACGAGATAGACAAGGAAATCACCGATCGTATAACTTGCGACTGCAGACATAGCCGACCAGATAAATGTATACAGAAGTGCCACTTTGATTCCCTGCTTTACACGGTCCATCTTGCCTGCGCCCATATTCTGACCGCAGTAGGTTGCCATCGTCTGCCCAAATACGCTGAACATGATCATAAACATTTCCGACAATTTTCTTGCCGCCGTGTGTGCAATAATAATTTCTTTTCCAAGCTGATTGATTGCCGTCTGCAAGGTCAGCGATCCGATATTGATAAGGGAACTCATAAATCCCATCGACAGACCGGCGCTTAACATTTCCTTTCGCATGGCCGGATTGACATGACAGAAGTCTTCCTTTGACAGGCGGAGAATTTCGTATTTGTGCATCATGTAAAACCAGCAGATGACAAATGCCAGCCCTTGTGCAAGAACGGTTGCGATTGCCGCACTTCGCACACCACTGTGCAGTACAACTACGAAAAATAAATCTCCGGCGATATTTAACGCGACCGATACTGCGAGAATGATGAGCGGTGTCACAGTGTCCCCGATGGCACGCAACGCTGCCGCACAGGCATCATATAAAAAGGTTGCAAGCAGCCCGGCTATGATAATAATAATGTAAGATCTTGCCATTGGCAGCAATTTTTCCGGTATATTTAAGAATTGCAGAATTTGTCGCAGAAATGCAAGTCCAAGCACAGTAAAGAATACCGAAATTCCTGTTCCAAGAACTAACGACTGGGCAAATGATTTCCGCATCTGTTCGATATCTCCGGCGCCGAATTTCTGTGCCGTGATAATGGCAAATCCATTTGACAATCCAAGCAGGAAACCGATAATCAGTCCACTTAACGTGCTCGTTGCTCCGACTGCTGCAAGTGCATTTCCTCCAAGAAAGGAGCCGACGATTCGTGTATCGGCAAGACTATATGTCAATTGTAGTAAATTTCCTAAAAAAATCGGTACTGCAAATGTAAATACAAGTACCGATGGTTTTCCTTTTGTTAAATCTTTCATCTTACGCTTCTTACTCTCTTTCGCTCTTTGCTTTCACTTTAATTTAAGTTTCTGTCCTTCGGATATTTTCCGGTCTATTTTAGCACACCCTTTCTTCTCTGTAAAATACTTTTGACCCTAATGTCATGCTTTTGTGGTATGATAATTCCATGAAATACGAATTGCAACACAGATTGATAAGGAAATTAATTAACATGAAAGCACAAACATTATTAAAAGCAAAAAAATATACTGGGATTCTTCCCTTTCTCTCCGGCATCTGCTGGGGCGCTACAGGAATTTTTGTCCGAACTCTGGAAAATGCCGGAGTTGATAATTTCACGATCATCAGCTGCCGTATGCTTCTCGCAGCTCTCATTACAGGCATCTGTATGCTCATCTACAACCGCTCTCTGTTCCATGTAAACCTTAAGGATCTCTGGCTTTTTATTGCGAGCGGCATGATCGGAATGACGGCACTCAGCATTTTTTATAATATTTCGGTTTCCAGCAGTTCTCTGGCACTTGCGGCAGTTCTTCTTGCCATGTGTCCGGTTTTTGTACTGTTTCTGGCGGCAATATTTTTCCATGAAAAAATCACAGGACGCAAAACCGGCTGCGTCATTCTGGCGCTCACCGGCTGCGTCCTGGTCAGTGGTGTATTTGAAAAAGGCGGACTTGCATGGTCTGTCCGCGGCATCGTCTGCGGTCTTCTCGCCTGCTTTTTCTATGCCTCATATAGCCTTGTCAGCAAACGCATGACACAGAAAAACTATCATTTCCTGACGATTACTTTTTATGGTACTTTATTTTCCGGACTGTCCATGCTTCCATTTTCAAATATGCATACTATCCGTGCTTTATGCACACCAGCTTATTTCTCCTATACCGGTGTCATGTTTGTACATGCGCTGATCTCCTCTGTCCTTCCGTATGCGCTTTTCTCGCTTTCCATGCGCTATATGGAAACCGGCAAAGCTTCCATCCTCGCATCCAGTGAGCCTGCTGCCGCTATGATTTTCGGCGCAGTGCTCTACTCCGAGACGCCAAGCCTGCTCTCCGTGCTGGGGCTTTGCTTCACGATCGCAGCAGTTGTGCTATTGAATGTGCCGGAGGGGGAAGTTCGATAATTCTTTTATCTCTTTTCAAGAAATTTTTGACATATTTCAGTATCCATGCTAAAATATGAATATAAAAAGAGTACTACCGATAGACGGTTAGTACAAATCTATTTGGCTAAAAATAGCCGCTTAGTTTGTCAGACTGGGGCGGCTATTTTTGTGTCTTATTATCCTTACCAAATGTATATCCCAAACCAAAGCTTGTGATTATATCAGCTACATATCACAGTTTCAATTATTTTTTGTCAGCGTTTATTTTATAAATCTAATTACGCATATCCGTTATTTATGATCTTCCACCTGCCATCGCTGGTCTTTTTTAACGTCCACCCATATCCATATTCCCTGTGGCTTGCTTCTCCTTCCGCAAAATCAGAAAGTCCTTCTGCATCAAATGTACTTTCCAGTACGATAATGTCTCTGGTGTCCACATTTTCTTCACCTTCTACATGCATGGATTCTACGCATTCAGTAACTTCCTGATCTCCTGCATACTTAATTTCCAACAGTGTACAACCTCGCATTTCTCCGTTTCTATTGAACTTATTTTCCACTACTTGAATGGCGCTATTGATCTCTGCCTGTGTATGAATAGAAGAATCTACTTGCACAACACCTTTTTTCGCGCAGACATTTGAAATTGGATTTGTCAAAAATCCAAAAGTCATCACCGCATAAACAACACATATGCATGCAATAAATCTTTTCTTCGGTTTTTTATAATTCAATACATATTTCACTCTGTCTTTAACGTCTATTTCTCCAAAGGAAAGCGGCGAGTAAATCATTCTCTTTGGCATACTGCAATCCAGCATTGCCTGAGAATACGAAGCCTTTTTCTCTCTCTCCATTTTGCGGATAACTGCTTCATCACACCGCATTTCTATATCTTTGCAGAACATCCAATATGCCCACCACACAAAAGGACTGAACCAATAAACACACAGAAACAAATATGCAATATTTTTCCAGATATAATCCCGATACCGGATATGCATTTTTTCATGTAAAAGCACACTGTCCAGTGTATTTTCAGCAAGATTTCCCGGTATATAAATCACTGGTTTTACGAGTCCAAAAACAAACGGTGAATCTATTTCATCACACACATATATGTTGTCCTTCCGGCAAATACTGGCTCTTATTTTTATCCGGATATTAACATATCCGTACGCCTCATACAGAAGCATTATAAATGCACCCACTAACCACACAATTGCCAGAATGTAAAGCAGATTTTCTGTTAAATGAAATGGAGGAATCACCGTTCCCTCATATCGATGCATATATGCTTCGCCCAGATAATCTTTTACGAGCGAATAAGTAAGTGCACTCCCCGATTCGACATTTGACAGATTTCCCGAGCCAAGATTATCCACCCGTTCCGCAACAGGTATGAAGCTCCACGCTTTTTCAATCAGATTCGGGATTGCAAGGCGAACTGCAACTAAGATCCATAAAAAGAACTGTAGCCTTTTCGATGATTTTCTTAATATAAAGCGGATAATAAATACTGTTATGATCAGCCAGCTTGCCGCCAGACTCATGTTAAATATTTTCAGGAAAATCTCACTCATATGCTTAACCCTCCTTGAAAGTATCGATCATCGACTGAATCTCCTTTGCTTCTTCCGATGTCAGCTTCTTATGTGAAATAAATGCTGCAATAAAAGAAGGCAATGAACCGTGGAACGTCTCTTCTACAAACTTCTCGCTCTTCGCAGCAAAAAAATCTTCTTTTGATATAAGCGAAGTAACGATTCCGTCCTGGTTCTGAAACAAGCCTTTCTCGCACAGTTTACGAAGCACGGTGTATGTTGTGGACTTCTTCCATGACAACTTTTCTTCACATATCCTGACAAGTTCCCCGGAACTTACCGGCTCTGACTCCCAGATGATATTCGCAAATATTTTCTGTACTTCTCCAAGTTCAGTATCCATCGTTATCCCTCCTTTGGTTTACTCACAATAGACTTTTTCTTTATTTTATCGTGAGTAAACCTGTAAGTCAAGGGATTTTGACATATTTTCGCCCATAATTTTTTTATTCGGGTTTCTTAATTTAAGCTTCTATTTTAATTCCTTACAATCTATAATATCACCGACCATAAGCAGCACTTCCGTGATTATTAAAAACACCATTCCTGCTTTAACAAGCACTTTCCCCTTCTGATCATCACTTGCTTTTGCTGACTTTGCAAGTAATCCTATTAAACCTATATTGGATAACCGTTGGATATTTCTGTTCATTGCTCGGTTCTCATAGTAAATTTTTCTTAACATGTCTTTGTTTTTCATATTCTCTAATTCTCCTTCTTTAAACTCTTTTTGCAAATTTTGCAGATTGTTCCCGCCGGTGTAACTAATACAACTTTCGCATATGCTTTGTCCCCGATTTTATCATATAAACGTCCTGCACTCATGGATTCTCCAATTACTGTATAAGAACTGTTTGCCACATAGCCAATCTTGCCAACTCCTTCATACGTCACCTTGATCGCTTCCCTGTCATACTCGTTATCTGGTTCTTTTTCCAGCCGGAGCTTCATGCCCTTTTCCAGAAAATCATTTCCAAAATAATTCTTTGTTCCGGTCAGTGTTATAAATACTTTTGCCATTGTAATATCTCCTTTCTTTGTTTAGAAATCATCCGGATTCGATCTGATTTACGCCGTATCTCCCCGGATGGTTATAGTGTATAGGAAGAGGTGGGGTATAAAAATCCCTGCTGTTTTTTTCTTTACATCTTTAATTGCTATTTTAAACGCTATTTTTTGCCTATAACTGCTCTTGCAAACTGGCAATTACTTTTGCAAACTCCCTTTTAGACGCTTCCTCAAAGACGATTACAAAGTAATGGTATACTGCTCTGGCGTCTTTCGCTAACTGTTGAAATGTATGGATCCCCATGGAATAAAACATTGCACCTTCTTCATAACGGACAAATTTCTTACGTCCTCCTTTGACAAGCTTTTCCAAATCCGGAACCTTGCTTCGGTTATTTCCCATAACGCTTCCCCCTTCTCTTCTTTAATTCTGATGCAACATCAGGATTGTCTTCTAAAAAATCATCCAGAATATTCAGATCCACAATAGCTGTCTTTCGAATCGGATAATTGGCTTCTGCCTTTTTCGCCAGTCTGACAAAAGGCCAGTAGGACATCCTATAAATCTTTGCTCCTTGTGTGTAATTTACAAATCTGCGTTTCTTTCCTTCCAGATATTTTTCCAAGTCAGGTGTTTTTCGTTTTTTCATGGCTTCCTCCTTGTTTCCAGAAATCTGTATATTACCAGATACTCATTTTATTTGGCAGGTACGTGAAAGGATGTTATATCTTAAAAAACAAAAAGGACACATCCAAATGGTATTTCTACCAAAAGTGATGTGTCCCTGTTTAACACTATATTTTCGAAAAATGCTCCTCAAAAATAATCGATATTTTGTTCTTTAGACATATAAGATAAACAGTCAGGAATCCATAGAACCCCTTATTCTATTCTCTTATAATCCGTACGTCACCATTTAAACTTATACAGTTCCAGGCCGTTTCATGTAGCTCCATTTCAATCCGTGGAACCACTTTTCCTGATTGGACGTCTATGACTACCAAACCGAACTCTTTTTCTGGATTAGTACAGCTTAGCACCTGCAGGAATATGGTTATCAACCATCAGAAGATGCAGTTCTTCATCCTCTGAATCCTTCAGGTTATTCACTGCTGAAAGCAGCATACCGCAAGACTCGATTCCCATCATCTTTCTTGGCGGAAGGTTGGTGATTGCGATCAGTGTCTTACCAACTAATTCTTCCGGCTCATAGTAAGAGTGGATTCCGCTTAAGATCGTGCGGTCTGTACCTGTTCCGTCATCCAGTGTGAACTGAAGGAGCTTCTTGCTCTTCGGAACTGCTACACACTCTTTAACCTTTACGGCACGGAAATCAGATTTGCTGAATGTATCGAAATCAACCTCTTCTTCAAATAAAGGCTCAACCTTTACGTTGGAGAAGTCAATCTTCGCGTTGTCTTTGAAGAATCCGTTGTTGTCGTTTGCAGTTGCTTCTTCTACTGCTTCGGATTTTCCTGCTTTTTTGTCAGAGTCAAGACTCTTCATCGTCGGGACCTTTTTTGTGGTTCTTTCATACTCGACCAAGCTGGTGTTAATACTATTAAATTCTCCATATTCCAATTATCCCCCATACTTCATATTTTTGCTCTACTTTGAGTCACTTTGCGGGCAAATGATGTAAAATATGATGTAAATGATGTAGGGCGATAGTAGTATATGCAAGAGCATATTCATATACAAGAAATTATAACTTCTCTTATTTACAATGTCAATCCACATCAAAGTAACGCTGCCTTATCTTTTTCTGCTTCAGAACAAGAAAAAAGAACACACAACATTCTGTATGTTCTCTTTCCATATGTGAAGTCCAATATTATACTACGAAATAGCTATCCAATCCTTTAAACTCTGCCGCTTTCATTTCCTTTGTAACATCAGCATAGATGTTCAGTGTAGTTGAAATATCTGAATGTCCGAGTGCGTCTTGAATGACCTTTATATTTACTCCAGCTTCACACATTCTTGTTGTAAATGTATGTCTAAGCGAGTGTGGATGTGTCAAGTATAGGACAAAAAAAATTTTATTTTTTCTGCCGAAGACTATCTGACGCTTCCATCAGGTAGTCCCAGCACCTTGATTATCTTCTGATAAGTCATTCTTGTCCTGCTCAAGTTATCTCTGTTCCGAAAAAATATCGTCAAAATTCCATTCGATTTCAATTTCATCCTGACTATGAACACGGATCACCTTGATAATCTCACGCAGCTTCTCTGTATCGAACTTCTGAATTCCCAAGAAATCTTTTAGTTTTATTTTATCAGAAAGTTCATTTTGTTCAAGAAGCTTTTTGCTATTCTCCGCATCTTCTATCTTTCGTTTTATTTCATCCAGCTGTACACTTATCGTTGCAGCTCTCTGCTTATACGAATCACGATCTATACGACCATCTTTGTAATCATCATAGAGTTTCATCTTTTCCGAGGTCAACTGTCGGCTCTGTTTTTGCAATTCTGCGGTATTGATCTCTTTGTAGTCGCATTGCCTGTTGGAAGATACTTTCTTTTCTTTTTCCAACATTGACGCTGCATACTGATGAACAAGCCCAAGGATATTCTCCTCCAGCGGTTCCCGTCGGATCACCAGACTTCGACACACAGGATCTCCATTGGTTCGAGCATCTGAGCATTTTAGCAGATGCTCCGTTTCTTTTAGTAAAGAATGCCCACAGTTGGCACATATCAGTAATGCCGGCTGTTTTTTACGCCTTTCCAGAGTAAAATTGGTGCGTGATTCCGCAACACTTCTCTTCTTTTTCGGATGCATTTCATTTGCTTTTTCAAACAATGCCCTGTCTATAATTGCCGTATGATGATTTTCCAGGCGAACCCATTCTGTTTCATCATTCAGAACTGCTTTATGACCGGTATGCATACTGCAACGTGTTTTTCCCCAGATTCTGGTTCCAATATAAATCTCATCCCGGACAATTGCCGCTACTGTCGTAGGGCTCCAGTGTTTCTTTTTGATCGTATCAAACCTCTGGAACTGCACCTGATCCCCTCTTGATAATTTCTGCTCATCACAAGTGGCAATCGCCTGTCTGTTCAATTCCCTTGTAATATCTGCAAAACTTGTTCCCTTTGCTGCCATCTTAAAAATCATTTTCACGACTTTTGCAGCCTCCGGATCAACTTCCAGCCTTCCATCTTTTCCTTTTTTATAGCCATATCTGGCATTTACCGGAAGGCGTGTACCATTTCTCGTTCTTGTCTGCAATGCTGATGAAATTTTCTTGGACAAATCCAGGCTATACATATTGTATACTAGATTCTGCAATGCTACATTCATTCCACCAGTCATTCCGCTGCTTGCCGCACTGTCATAGCTGTCATTAATCGAAATAAATCGAATCTGTAGAAGTGGGAAAATATATTCAATATAAAATCCAACTTCCAGATAGTCTCTTCCGAATCTGGAAAAGTCTTTTACAACTACACAGCCGATTTCTCCGCTTTTCATGTCATCCTGCAGCTGTTGAAATCCCTGCCTTTTAAAATGAGTACCGCTGACACCGTCATCCACATATTCCAGAATATCCGACTCAGCCACACCCAGCTCATCAATTGCAAATGATTTTAACAGAATTCTCTGAGAAGTTACACTGTCGCTCTCTTTTTTGGCTCTGCCATCTACATTGTCATCTTCTGCAGACAAACGGATGTAAACAGCTGTTTTTCTAAGATCTGTCATCTTGACTGCGCCTCCTTCTCTTTCTTTAGTTTCTGTAAATCTGCAAACTGATCGTCATATACCAGCTTGATCTCATAATCATACTTACCATGGATAATAATTGAATCCACAAAGGCATCTGCCATTTCTTTTGTCAGCTTACGCTTTGACATATAAGTATGTATCACATTTCCCCAGCCTTCTTCAATGTGGTAATCCTGGGAATACCGAACCTGTGCCGCCAATACTGTGTCCATACGGCTCTTGATATGCTCAATTTCATTGGAATAGATCCGAGAAAACTGTATGTATTCTTCTTCTGTAATCAAACGTTCGGAATAGTCTTCATATAAATCCGATTTACGCTTACTGATACGGCTTAGTTCCCGTCGAAGTTTCCCCACCTCTTTATCCAAAAGCAGGTACTGTGTCTGATTTTTAGAAGCTGTATTCATTTCCCGAATCATTTTTTCCGTATCCAATACGGTTTTCATATGCGTTTGAATCAGGCGAAGAACATCGTCATCCACATATTCTTTTCTGACTCTGTGCCCTTTGCATTGCTTTCCCCCTGATTTATGGTTGGTATTGGCTCCGCAGATATAAAAGAATGTGCCATTTCTTTCTCTGGACAACGTCATGCGGTTGCCACAGCCTCCGCACCATATCTTTCCTGTATAGAAATTATGGTTTCGAATAGCCCCATTGTTCTGCTGATGTTTCTTTTTATAAGCTTCCGTATATTCCTGGATTTTAGATTGTACCTGTTGAAACAACTCTCTATCTATAATCCCGTCATGCGTGTTCTCCACATGCACCCATTCACTCTCTGGTCGGTTTCTCTGTTTATTTCCCTGGAAAACACTTTGCTGATATTTTCCAAATACAGAATCACCTGTACAATGAACATCCTGAAGAACTCGTTTCACTTCATAATTGTTCCAGGGTTTTGACTCCGGAAGCGGCTTTTCACCGGTTTTATAGAATTTTCTCTGTAAAGTCGGTGATAAAACTCCATCTTTATTGAGCTGTCTTGCAATATCACTATAGTTCCTGCCATCCATATACATAGAAAATATACTTTTCAGATGGTCTGCAGCTTCTTCATCAACAATCAGCTGATGATGGTCTTCTTCTGACTTTCTGTAACCATACGGTTCCCAGGCACTTGTAAATTTTCCTTTTTCCCAAAGAGCTTTTTTTGCGCTGCTGCTCTTTTTGGCAAGATCTTTCGAATAGAACTCATTGATAATATTCTTCAGTGGAACTGTAAGATCCACACCCTCTCTGAAGGAATCGAAATCATCTGTCACAGCCAGGAATCTTACATGGAAAAAAGGGAATACTCGTTCAATATAATTACTGGTTTCGACATAATTTCTTCCAAGTCTGGACAAATCTTTTACAATAACACAATTGATTTTTCCATGTTTGATATCTTCCATCATCTGTACAAATCCAGGACGGTCAAAATTTGTACCTGAATAGTCTGAGTCCTTATAAACTTCCGCAACCGAAATGTCTTCCGTATCTGCTACAAAGTTTTTCATCAATTCCACCTGGGTTTCTATCGTTCCTCTTTCCAATGTTTCTTCTGTTTCCATTGAAATTCTGGCATACAATCCTGCCCGGAACGGTCTGCTCACCTCTGTCTGGACGGTTGCACTGCTGACTACTTCCGGAATGTTTTTCCTGCTCTTTCGTGCCATTTTATACAACCTCCTTTACCTTGACCTGCAGATTATTATCATCATCTATTACCGTATCAACTCCCATAGACGGTAATTGATTCAGCAATGTCTGATAACAATCATCAAAATCAAAAGTGATCTCTATATTCTTTTTATCATATACTCTGATTTGCCTGATCAGTTCTACCACCACTGTGCGGGACAGTTCTTCAATATCCTGATACTTCACAAAATAATCCAGCCAGGTATTGGCTTTGTCTGCTTTTTCCAGCTCACTATCCATTTCTTTCTGGATCGCACGGATACTCTCTTCCGCATTTCTAAGCCGCTTTCCATAGGCTGCATGAAGCTCTACATAGTCTTCTTTTGATACAATGCCCTCTTTCATATCCGAATAGAGCATTATCCGTAACTCCTTACAGCGTTCTGTCTCCTGCTTTTTCTTCTCCAGCCTGTCCTGCAGCTTCTTCATATTGATCTCCTGAAATGGCACAGTACCAATAAATTCCAGGATTCTTTTCAGGTGCAGGATATTCTGGATATGCTGTTTCAACATCACCAGTACGGCATCTTCCAGATCCTTTTCCGGTATTCTGTGACTGGAACAGTGTTTTGTTTCTTTATTTGTGGAACATAGATAATAAGCATATTTTTTTCCTGCCACAGTGGAAACCTTTCTTGTCATAGGTGCACCACAATCCGCACATACAGCAATTCCGGACAACAGATATACCTGCTTTTGGTAAGGTGAAGTACGTGTATCCATGCCCAGAAGCCTCTGCACAATTTCAAAATCACGGTCACTCACCAGTGGCTCATGATTTTTCTCAATCCGGATCCAGTCATCTTCCGGTTTCACATAAGTCTGCTTCACTTTATGGTTCGGTGTTGTCCTTTTTCCCTGCACAAGATTTCCGATATAAACCTCGTTTTCCAGTATCCTACGGACTGTAACGGAACTCCAAAGTGCCTGTTCTTTCTGCCGGAAGCCAGTTTCATAATGACTGCCGCTGCTGATTTTATATTCAAATGGGGAAAGAATACCCAGTTCATTTAAACGATTAGCGATCGCATCCTGACTCATTCCCCGCAGCTTCATCTTAAAAATATCCTGTACTACACTGCCTGCAGATGGGTCAATCTCTAATTTATGCTTATCTGTCTTTGTCTTCCTGTATCCAAATGCTACAAACGGAGTCACGCACTCACCTTTTTTCCTCTTAATCTCAAGATTACTCCTGATCTTAATAGAAATATCACGACAATAAGCATCGTTGATTAAATTTTTAAATGGGATAATGATTTCGTCTGCCTGATTCTTTCCCTTAAGACTGTCATAATTATCATTGATAGCAATAAAACGTACACCAAGAGCCGGGAATAATCTCTCGATATACTTCCCGGAATCAATATATTCCCTTCCAAATCGTGATAAATCTTTTACCACTACGCAGTCTACAATCCCACGCCGGATATCTTCCAGCATTGCCTGGAATGCAGGGCGCTCAAAATTAGAGCCTGAGTAGCCATCATCAACTCGGACTGAAACAACTTCTATATCTTTTTTGTCTTTCAGGAAATCCAGAATCAAAGCTTTCTGGTTAGAAATGCTGTTACTTTCCAGTTTTGCTGAACTAGAAATATCGCCATCTTCTTTAGATAATCTGACATAGATGGCGGCATGATAGATTTTATTGATATTCTGATACATATCTTACCTCCTTTTATTACGTCAGAAAATCCATGTAATAAAAGGGGGCTGCATAATTTGTCCTTACTGACATTCTAACACAGTCCCCTCAATCTTGCCAGTACTTTTTCAGACACTCAGAAGCATATTCTCAAATGCCTGCTCCATAGATATACCGTTATTGGCAAATCTGACTTTTACTTTCATATTGCCGATCCGGACCAAATATGGATTTCCTACTTTATTCAGAAAAATATCTCTCCGTTCCTGAAGCGATTTATTTCTGTCTGCTTTTATCATCCGTAGATCAGTCATTTCATTGATATCTACATCACTGAAATCCTGCTCCAGATAGTTTCTATATTCCTCTGCCGTCATGCCCTTCTCCTTCCATTCCCATCTGAATCTGTACTGCTTTCAGTACCCGATCCAGGCTCCACTTATTTACTCTTCCGCATTTCTCAATAATACATTTCGTAGAAATGCTCATAACCTGTTCAGCCAGTGCCAGGCTTCCTTTTCGGATTCCCGTCATATCATATTTGCTGATAAATACATGTGTTGGCAAATACCGTTTCTTATAAATTCTTGATGTCAGCGGAACTACCGTTATGACTGAACTGTATGTATTGGCTTTATTATTACTCACTACGATCACCGGTCTTACTCCACCCTGAACAGATGTTGTAGGAAACATACCGAGATCTGCCCATAAAATATCTCCTCTGCGGATTGTCATTTGTCCTCTCTCCAATCTATTATTTTTATTTGTAAAGCATCCATAGCGCTATATTGGCTCCACAGGAATACGGCAGAGTTTCTTTCCCATAGGGAAAGCTCTGCCGCATAACCTCTATAGCCAATTTGATTATTAAACAGTGCTCGCTCGATTCTATTTATCCTCGATACCCCGAATCGTTACTCCCGCATATGCAGGAAGGGAATAATAACCTGCCCAGATGCATACTCCGGACCACAACCCGGAAACTCTCGTTTCCAGGCTCCAGCAGTTCATAGGTTTACCAGTTACAGACTTCTCAGGATCTGCAAGTGTATCGCATCTCATACATATCATCGCATCACCAGCCTGCCAGCTGGCTTCGGTCAGTGCTTTTTCGCAGCATTACAGACTGAACTAAAAATCTTTGTTTTGTCTTATAATCCTATAGCGGCATCTTCCTCGTGCTCTTTGCATGAAATGTCACGTCAGTTATTATTGGATATTCAGTTATCATGGTTCATTTTAGGAAGTCCTTTAACTTCCTCTAATTACTAAAGTCAAATGACTTTGGCAAATGCAAAAGATTTTGAAAAATTTTTTAAAAAAATTTATTCATATACATTTCACGCATCTTATTAAGAGTGGATTTCAGCTTGTATGACAGCATCTGTCTGGAAATCCCCATAATCTCCGCCATCTGTGTCTGTGTCTTGTTTTCAAAGAAAATGCCATAAATAATCATGCGTTCCTCTGAGTTCAGTTGATTGATCACTGTGTGAATATCCTGCTGTTCCATTTTTGTCAGTACACAGTGCTCCACATCACAGTTCAGATCTGGAAAATCCTCAATCATGAAGCCTTCTCCATCAATGGACTGACCGCTGTAAGGTACTTCTCTCAGCATCTTATCCACAACCTCACCCAGTTCATTCTTAATCTCAACTTTTTTTGCCTTGCTGCTTCTGTAAAAATTATTCATCGCATACGCAACTTCTTTTGTAATCTCGATCATTTCTCCATCAATATTTGCGTAATACTTTCCTTCGTAAAAATATGGGTGTTCAATATACATATCCGTTCCTCCTGAATTTGAAATCTTGTTGCTCGTTTCAAATCCAGAAGGCGGACCTCTGTTTAGGATCATGCCTGCTCCGCCTTTATCCTGCCGGGATACGCCCGCAGTTATTGGCTGAGAAATTCAGGCACGAAAAAAAGCCCCAGTAGTTTTTTCTTAACTACTGAGGCTTTCGTCTCTTTCTTGTATTCAGTTATCTATGCCTTCTTTCATCAGCATAATCATTGTATCAGGATAAAGTTCACAAAGTATCCGCAATATATTCCCATAAGTTCATATCATTATTGGAATCGTACATATTTCAGTATAAAAAGTTCATCGTGTTATTCTTCTACTTCTTTTCCATCTATATATAGTTGAAATTTATCAGGATTATTGACTACATCATAGTCCTTTCCGTATTCTACAGGTCTATATTCGGCTGTCATTACCGATTCCCCATCTTCAATATCCTCTTTCCATAAATAGATGTTCATATCAAGGCTCGTCGCATATCCCCTGTCTGTGGAGAATTTTGTCGAATAAAATGAATCATCCTTGTACATCTGCAAAAGTTCTCTTGCAAAAGCTTCTTTATCCCCGATATGTCCCCGGTTAGCAACCACTGTAATATTTTCATCTCGATTTACGGAAAATGTTCCAACTACATCCGGTTCGCCTTCCTTATGACCAGATTCAGATTTCCCATAAATACTTCCTGCAGCAATTATCAAGATCACTGCTCCTGAAATCAATGCAATTATCTTTTTCTTCATATTTTTATTTTCCTTTTAGTTTTTTTACTGCGTAATTGATTACTTCTTCCGGTGTGGGTCTGTCTCCTTTAAGTGTCATTTTCTTCCATTCTTCCTGCACAGCCGGATCGGGATTATCAAATCCTGCATCTATGGCTATCTGCATTTCTCTGCGTACCTCTTCTGGTGTTGTGTTGTACTTTTCTGCAATCTTCTCATAAATAGTTTTCTCTCTCATTCATTTTCCTCCAATATATAAGTAGAATTACACCTTGTTCTATAGAACTAATTTAGCATATTTCTATTATCATGAAAAGACACTTTACAACTTAAAGCTGAATAAAAGGTCAAAAAAAGAAGAGCTACTCGCTCTTCCCAGTTTGTCATATCACTCTTCCAATAATGTGTGAATTACTTTGATCATTTTTTTCTGCTCTTTGATCGGAAGTTTTTCAATTTTTTCTGTCAGCTCATTGGTAACACCTGTAACTGAATGTGCCACAACATCAATCAAAAGAGTATCTGCTGAAACATCTAATGCATTTGCAATTGTAACAAAGGTATCCAATTTTGTAACTTTCAAGCCTCTCTCTATTACACTCACATGCGTTGGACTTAAATTTACTAATGCAGCCAGTTCCTCTTGCGTGAGATTTTTTGCTTCTCGTGCTGATTTGATTCGCTGTCCTACTGCTTTCAAATCCATCGTAACACCTCCTCCAGAACGAATAATCGTTCTGAATTTAGTATACTTGTGGATATCTTAAATATACAGAATCGCAAAGCCAAGTTCTAATTCTACAGAACTATATTCAAAGTTTTTCTTTGCATTTTCGTAAAAAAGCGTTATGATTGAATCAGTTAAATCAAAGGAGGTATCAAATCATGAAATCACATAAATACTGGTCCTTAGGCGCACTTTTCTGTATGTTGGGATGCATTTATTCTGGAATCAAAAAATCTATGACTGCACATAAATACTTTGCCTATTCTTCATTGCTTTGTATGGGCATGTCCATTTATTCCGGTCACAAACTGGTTTCTCCAAAGAAGAAAAAAATCACTGAATCAAATAATAGTGAGAATAGTTAAATAAAAAATTGACCTTTATTCATCAAAGACAAAGTTGCTGGAGAATATTTTTTCTCTCCAGCAACTTTCTTTATCTTTAAGCCATTGAGATACAATACTGTCCAATCAGCTTCATCCAACTATTATATTTATTCTTTTCGCACACCTTTCGGCAAATTTCATTCTCCATCAATACACAGAACATCTTATCATAATCAAATGCCCAAACAGCACCATTCACATGGTTTTCCACTGCTTTCTGATCTATGCTTTTCAAGCGTGTGACCATTTTTTCAATTTCTCCATTTCCCAAGTTACCGATATTTTTGCAGATAAACCGAAAGAAATTCAACGTTGCATATTCATCATGCCAATGGAAATCTTCTGGATTGTTTTTAATTTTACTGGCTCTCAGCTGTTCTTTGATTATCTGAGCAGCTACACCTTTCATCGAATCTTCGTATCTCATATTATTCACCTACTCTTCCTCAACGCCCAGTGACGGTTTAAATCTTTTATCCTTTGCCTGCGATACCACGATCTCATAAAAATAAAATCCTAAATACCCAAGTGCCTGCTTCTTCATTTTATAAAAAGAAGTCCTGCCTATTCCTAACTCCTGCTGTACTTCCACATCTGTCTTATTATAATGACTGCAAAAACAGGAATGAAGGATTTCACTGAGCATCACACCATTCGGTGCATAGAACTTCACCAAAGTCATTCCCCGATAGATCATGTCCGACAATCCATAAATAATCATCAGATTATTCATCTCCCGGTGCATCTTTGGCACATTCAGCTGGTTGTTATAAATGCTCAGATAACTCAATGCATATGCCATATCTTCATTGATTTTCTCCTGGCATTCCATATCCAGTTCTTCTAACACAATCTGATTTTCCAAAATCAATTTCTGATAGCTTGTCATCAATTCTTTAATATCAGTATAATGTCTTTCGATTGTAACTTCCAGATAATCCTGTGCATGACTTGCCATCTGGAAGGTAATTTCTTTCATTGATTTAATTGCATAATCTCTGTCTGTCATCAGTTTCAAAATCTCCTTATCATCATCACACTAACTGGCGGTCTTTCAGACCAGTTCGCTTTCCCCATGATTTTGATGGGAAGCAATTACTTACTACAACTTGCAGAAGCGGATATCCAAAAGGCATTGTGGGAGCTGCCTTTGCTGACCGGAATCCATCTTCTTATGTAAAACCTACAGGAATATAAAGGGAAAGTGACTATCCCTGCCGGTTAATAATCCAAATAATATCGTCTATACCAATCTCTCCTTATGCTGTTTTTCTCTCCATAAACCATTTATCCACTTCGTAAAACAAGTGGCTTTCCTGCCCCTGTATCATACAGGTGTACATCATTCCTACACCGCCTGCCTTTCTGCTGGCGCATCGCTCGATTTTCAAAATTCTGTCAATACTATATTTTCTTCCATCCTCCCATGTAAAAAATATGGGAACCAGCTGTCCGTCTTTCCGAAACTCTGCTACTACATCTACATATACTTTGTTCATGCCGACACCTCACTATAAAATCTCAATTGCTCTTGGCGATGCCGGGATTCTGCGGATATATCCATTTAACTCCAACTGCTTGATTCTGGAAAATGCTGATGATGTTGATTTCACCCCGATCAATTTTCCAAATTCCCGTATTGTCGGTGGATATCCATGTTCATTGGTATATCGTAAAATACACTGATAACTTTCTTCCTGTTTTCTGGTTAATGCTTTTTTCAAATCTATCCCTCCAATTACCCATGGAAATAACTATGTGGATGGATCGTGTGCGTACCAGCGTCTAAGTGGGATAAGACTTTATCCTGATACATTGCCGCTCGCTGTATACTGAAATAACCAAACCGTCGTCTGATCTCATCTACAGTACGATCCAGCTTCTCTAACTTTTCCTTTTTCTCCTGATTTCCAAATAAATCCAACTGCACGGGAATATCATCTAACACAAGATCCGCAGCTCGGATCCCCAGGCTTCTAATGGGATGTTCCCATTTGTAATTATCTTTAAATAGCTGAAATGCTGCAGTTACAATCTCGTTTGTAATATTCGTTGGCTGTCGTAAATGTATCTGTCTGGAAAAACTATACAATCGATTATCTCGAACTGTAATTTCTACTGTTTTGCATTTAAATCCATGTTTCCGCAATCGTGCAGCTACACTTTCTGCCAATGCTATTTGAATGATCCAGACATCCAGATCATTTTCCAGATCTCTCGGTGTTGTAGTGCTATTACCTATCGACTTTACTGGTGCTTCATATCCTTCCTTGCAAACCGGATCTTCATCCCAGCCATTTGCGAAAGCCCATAATACATTTCCTATTTTTCCAAAATGACTCTCTAACAACTTTTCGTCTGATTCCGCAAGTTGCCCGATTGTCCGGATTCCAAGTTTTTGCAATTTCTTATTTGTCTGTCTTCCGACATAAAGCAAATCTGACGCTGGAAGCTGCCATATCCTGTCTTTATAATTTTCTCGATTAAACTCTGTGATTGCATCCGGCTTTTTATAATCTGAACCAAGTTTCGCATAAATCTTATTCCAGGAAATTCCAATACTTACCGTTACACCCAGTTCGTATTTAATCCGATGGCTGATTTCTCTTGCAATCGTCATTCCGCTTCCTTTCAGATTTCTGCTGTCCGATACATCCAGCCAGGCTTCATCAATTCCATATGGCTCGATCTTGTCCGTATACTCCGAATAGATTTCTCTTGCCATCTTTGAAAATCTCAAATACAAATCCATCCGTGGTGGTACAAATATGATTTCCGGACAAATCTGTTTTGCCTGCCATAATGCCATTCCGGTCTTTACACCTTTTTGCTTTGCAATATAATTTGCTGTCAGCACAATCCCATGCCGGGCTTCCGGATCGCCACCTACTGCCAGAGGCATTCCTGCAAATTCCGGATGATGTAGCATTTCTACACTGGCATAAAAACAGTTCATATCACTATGCAGGATCACACGCTCACTCAAACTTTTCACCTCCTAGCTGTTTCCTTCAATATGATGTCTTATCAATTTCTGTATGTTTAGTATATATCGACATTCCGGAGATAGTCAAGTAACATCTTGGTTGTCTTTTCTCCATTTTGGAGATTATTGTTGATTTTATTTCTAACATACGGTATAATGCATATAGAAAATTCAAATAGAAATGAGGCGAACAAATGCGTGATTTCGGGGAAATATTAGCAGAAAATAGAAAAAAGAAAGGATACTCTCAATCAGATCTGGTAGACCTGCTTTCTCAGGAAGGTATTCAGGTCACTACAAAAGCAATCTCCAAATGGGAGACCAATGCACGAGAACCAGCTTTACATGTTTTCCTGACACTTTGCCAGTTACTTGATATCGAAGATATATATGAATCTTTCTTTGGAGAAAATCCATATAACATTATGAGTGGATTGAATGAAGAAGGCAGAAATAAATTGATTGAATTTGCTGATATTTTGAAAGCTTCTAAAAAGTTTTCTCCACTGTCTGCAAAGATTATCCCATTCCATCATCCTGTAGAAATTACCTGGGAACCAGTTTCTGCTGGTACTGGAAATTACCTGGAAGATTCTGTAAAAGAAACTTATGACGTAGGACACCTTGCTCCTGAGCAGACTGACTTTGGTGTACGGATCTCCGGTGACAGTATGGAACCACTTTATCATACAGGCGATGTCGCATGGATTCAGAAAAAAGATTCTCTTGCTAATGGTGAAATTGGAATCTTCTATCTCAACGGTAATACTTACATCAAGGAATTACACGATGAGCCAGATGGTGTTTATCTGATTTCTTTAAATCAAAAATATCGTCCTATCCAAGTTTTGGAATCTGACTCTTTTAAGATTTTTGGAAAAGTAATCGGAAAATGCAAAGGTGCAGAAATTCCGGGATTTCATTAGATTTCAACAGCAGGTTCATGATCCTGCTGATAACAATAAGCAAAGGAAGTGATTGAATGGCAATCAATAATACATTAAAAGATATTCGTGAAGAACGGAATCTCATTCAAGCAGATTTGGCTGAAGCCATAGGTTCCTGCAGCCAGACTATAGGCCGCATCGAACGTGGAGAACGTAATCCCTCTCTTGAGATTGCAATCCGGCTGGCCCATTACCTGAAAGTGCCTGTAGAAGATATTTTTCAAGTTGAAGACTGAAGCATAACAGCCGAAAAACCGAGGAATAAAATCCCCGGTTTTCCTTTTGCTCAAAAATCAGTGTAATTCCATGATGCACAGATGCATATACGATTGCTTTTCTCATTTGTTTTCCTTTCTGCCTGCTCCATCAATCAGGTCATAACTCATATCTAAAAAGTCCAGTACCTTTGCTTCGCTGACCGAACCATCCAGTAAAATAGTGATCCAGTGCTGCTTATTCATATGATACCCAGGTAAAAATCCATAAGTCTGAATAATCATATTTGTCATGTCCGGATCACACTTTACGTCAATGATATCAACCATCTCTCTTCCTTCTAATCCCAGTTTCGATTTTTCAACCGTCATGATCACTGCATACCATTTCCCATTCTTATGTCGAAGTACTGCACTGTCCGGTAGTTTACTCCATAAATATTCCGGAATCGTGCCATACTGTTTCTGCACATATTCAAAAATTTCTTCTTTCTTCACAATCTATTCAACTCCTGATTCTTCTGATATCCTGCCCATAATCATACCACATTTTCGTATCCCGTACTACCTGCCAAATTCTTTTGCATTTTCCCGGTTCTCCTGACTTTAACTAATAGAGAGGTAAAACAGCAAGGACAGGAAGTGAGGATACACTTCCGGGAAATCCCAATTTAGGGAACCCTACCCTAAATTGAAAAAACGCTGAAAGCAACGATACTACTGTCCTCTCAGAAAGGAGAACCCGCCAATGGCTGAAAGAAAGAGAAACAAAGAAATCCATTTCTATGTCACCGAAGAAGAACGAAAGTTAATCCGCAGGAAGATGATAGAATCAAAGACAAAAAACATGGGAGCTTATCTGCGCAAAATGGCAATCGACGGTTACATCGTCAACACAGATACCACTCCACTTAAGAAACAGTATGAGGAAATGCACAAGATTGGTGTAAATATCAACCAGATTGCAAAAAAGGTAAATACCACCGGAGATCTATATCCGGAAGAAATGCAAGAATTGAAAGAGATGGTAAAAGAAATATGGCATATCTTAAAATCTTCCCCATTAAAGTAACAGACAAGAAAGCTCTAGACTATATTACAAATCCAGATAAGACAGATGAAAAACTGTTAGTTTCCAGTTTTGGCTGTTCCCCGGAAACTGCAGATCTTGAATTTTCTATGACAAGAGAAATGGCAAAAAAGAATGGAATGGACAAGGGCGATAACCTGGCATTTCATCTGATCCAGTCATTTAAGCCTGGAGAAGTTGATGCCGAAAATGCCCATCGCTTAGGGCAGCAATTTGCTGACGAAGTACTGAAAGGAAAATATGAATATGTGATCAGTACCCATGTTGACAAAAATCATATCCATAACCACATCATCTTCAACGCTGCAAGCTTTGTTGATCATCACAAGTATGTTTCCAATAAGCGGAGCTACCATAAAATCTGCCGGATCAGTAATCGCATTTGCCATGAAAACGGACTTGCCACCAGTATGCCAACCGGAGAAAAAGGTAAAAGCTATAAAGAGAATATGGAATATCATCGTGGCACCAGTTGGAAAGCCAAGCTACGTGTTGCAGTTGATAAGGCAATCTGGACTTCCATCAACTATGAGGAATTTCTACAAAAAATGCAGTTAGCCGGATATGAAATCCGGCAGGGAAAGCACCTGTCATTCCGTGCACCAGAACAGCAGAACTTCACTTATATGAAATCTCTCGGAAGCTATTATTCCGAAGAAAATGTTCGCATCCGTCTGGCTAAAAATCGTAGCAAAGTAAAAACTCCAAGACATCTGTCCAGAGAAGCTCGCTTGTATATCAATATCTCCACTTATGTCACAACTGGAAATCAAGAGGGATTTGAACGATGGGCAAAGCTCAATAATCTAAAAGAGGCAGCCCGCACCTTCAACTATCTTTCCGAAAATAACTTGCTGAATTATGACGATTTCAGGCAGCATGTATCTGACATTGAAGCTTCTGTGAAAGTTGCCGACCAAAGAATAGCACAAATCAACAGTGAGCTGAGCACGCAGAAAGTCATTCAGAAACACTGCGATTCTTACCGGCTTTGTCGTAAAGTAATTGAAGATTGTAAATCTGCTAAAAATCCAAAAGCATACCGCACCAAACATCAGGCAGAATACCAGCTCCACGATTCACTAAAAAAAGAGCTTCAGGATCTCGGTGTTACCAAAATCCCAAGCTCTAATAAAGTCCAAAAGCTGATTGAAAATCTTGAATCTGAACAGGCTACTACTGTCCGGGAAAAGCAAGAATTACAGAAAAAACAAAAGACACTGGATATCATTCAGCAGAATTTCACTGCACTGCTCGATGCTCCTGAGATCAGTTCAGACTTACTTCCGGCCAAAAAGGAACCTGTTTCTGTCACAAGAGAAAAATAAGATTGCACTGGCAACTCACTCATTTTCTTCCCAATCTTCCCAAGGTTTCAAATCCTTTTCCTCCCAGGTGACACCATACGGTGCACCTCCGGAGGTATAACCAGCAATACAGAAAAATCGGTCATCTTGCAAGATCTCTTCTTTGGTCAGATTATCTCTTGCTTCTTTTTTCCGTTTTGCTCGCCTCTGTTTCCTCTTTTGTTTGTTCTTGTCTTCCCTCCTTCCGCCAGCCTGAACATAAAAAAAACACCAAAAAACAATTCTTTGCTTTTTGATGTCATTTCTGTCTTTTCAGGCTAACGCCTGAACCAATATTACAGAAGCCCGAACAGACTTCTTCGGTGCGTTTCGCACAATCTGCTTTCAAATCCCGGACCATTTCGAGATGAAATTTCTTATTCAGGATATTCCCCGAATGAAACTGTTTACGCATTTATCATGGCACTAGATTTTGTTTTCGTCAACATTTTCAAGTACAATATATTGATATTTTTGCACTAAACGGTATTCATAGTACTACAAAAGATATAGCAGCAATAGCTTAATATCCAGCATTGCTAACGGTTCCGGGGTGCATTCATATTTTTGAACAATTCTTTTAATTTTTGAAAGCTCTCTTCAGATAAATCATGTTCCATCTTACAAACCTCCTTTTGCGCCAGTTTATCATCAATTCCGGCTGAAACCAATAACTCATAAGAGAAGCAATGTTTTTCATAAATTTCTTTCGCACATTCACTTCCTTTTTGAGTCAGACTAAAAATACCCTTGTCATCTTTTTGAACCATTTTCTCATCAATCAAAATTTTTACCATATTCGTAATACTTGGTTTACTGTATCCGAGAAAATCTGCAAGATTGATTGAACGTACCTCTGATAACTTTTTTGTAATAGATATAAAGCTTCTAAGTAATCTTCTGCTGATTCATGTAATGCCATTAAGCACCTCCTATCTTTTGCCTGACTAATTTTTTTTGATAAATTTCCTTTGAAAAACTATCTTACTGCGCCGGAACACAATATCTCTTATTTTGTTGCAACAGCAAAATGCAGTGAAAAACTATTATTATCCCTTATTTTTTTGTATGCAATTAATACATTAATTCATTTAAGTGTCTTTAATGTATTCTTTTATCACTTCAAATATCTCTTTGTTTATTACTATATCCTTTTCGTTTTCAATCCTTGTAGGATAATGACCTCTATTCTTTTCCAACAAAAATTCAGCCTGGTTATTGATAACATCTTTCCGTAAACTATATAACGAATTATTTACTTCGACTTGATCATCTTTAGCCCCCTGTATAATTAACACAGGTTTTTGATATTTATTAACGCCATCTTTTCCACTAAGTAATGCATACTTACCAAATTGAATCTTTTCAAATACAGCTATCCAAAACTGTAATAAATATGCAAAACATTTCATTTTTTTTTGCATACACATTCTCACAAATTTATTTGGAACATCAAAGGCCGATATTATAATTGCCTTATTCAAATTTTCTTTCTGTATATTCAACAATGCCGCCACAGCATATGCACCTGTACTATGCCCAAATGCGATAATTTTATCTAGTCCTTGTTTTTTTAAATATAGTACAGCATTTTGGGCATCTATAATAAACTGTGCAAATCCCTTTATATTTTCTCCTTCACTTTCACCACATCCTGTCATATCATAAGAAAATACAAGGTATCCACAGTTTATCAGTTCACATATTTCTGGCATATAAGCATTATACGTAACTCCATACCCATTCACAACCAAAACAACCTTATTATTAACTTTATTTTGATTAATTCCATAGAAATATCCTGTTAATTTATTTTTTCCCGAATAAAATTCTATTTTTTTTCTTCTGGGAATATCTGATTTTTTATCCGCTTCACAAATATCTATTCTCTTTCCAAACTGCATACGATACATTATGAACGTAAGCAAAAAACTCAAAGCAAGAATAATAAATGCCAACAAGATAATAATAATTATTATTTTCATGATAACCTCTTACTAATATTTAGGTATGCCGTTTCATTAGGAAAGCAAATTTTTCATTATTATAATTATAATTTTTTGCTTTCCTAAAATACCAACGACATATTAAATTAATCCAAACTTAACACCGCACTCTGCAAGCAGTCATAATCCATAAACAAACAATGTGCAGAATACTCCTTGCATCTCAAGAACACAAATTGCACAACAATGTTTATAAATGACTTTTTTAATCTTAATACATTATGCCAGAGAACACACAAAACCTCAAATCACTCCTATCAAATATTAACCAATGGTATTTTCTGAATATTGCGTTTTCCTGCAACTTCTTTTCGTAATCTACTGAATTCTCCAACCTTCAGCCTGCTCACGAATACTAATAAAATCTCGATAGGTTCCTTTTTGTTTCAGTAATTCTTTATGAGTTCCTTTCTGCACTACCGTTCCTCCATCAATAACGAGAATCTGATCCGCATTTTCAATCGTCGCCAGTCTATGGGCAATCGTTATGATTGTTTTACCATGTGTCAGTGCGGAAATAGCCTCTTGAATCAAATGCTCATTCTCTGGGTCAATGCTGGCCGTGGCCTCATCCAAAATAACAATCGGCGCATCTTTCAGCATGGCTCTGGCAATCGAAATCCGCTGCTTTTCACCGCCGGAAAGAGAAGAACCGCCCTCACCAATGACGGTATCATATCCATCTGGCAAGGCCATAATAAAGTCATGGCAGCGCGCTTTTTTTGCAGCGGCAATCATCTGTTCCTCTGAAGCGTTCGGGCTGCCGAATTTGATATTGTTACGGATCGTATCCCGGAACAGATATACATTCTGGAACACCATACTGATATTTTTTAGTAAGCTGTCACAGGTAAATTCTCGAATATCTGTTTCTCCTAAAATGATTTTTCCGGCGTCAACATCATAAAAGCGTGCAATCAGGCTGCACAGGGTAGACTTGCCGCTCCCGGAGGGACCTACAATCGCTGTTGTGGTATTCTGCGGAATCGTGAAATTCACATCATGCAATACAGTCCGTTTATCGTAACCAAAGGATACATCCTGAAAAGTAATGTCATACGAGGTCGGTGTAATATCTTTTCCGTCCTGGTCGATATATTCTGCATTTTCCAGAGCTTCCAGCTTATTCATAGCGGAATCTATAAGACCCAGCATGTGAGCCGCGTCGTTAATGTTTTCCACACTTCCAAAGATTACGAAAGAAAACAGAACAAACATCAGGAAATAAGCAAGACTCATTTGCCCGTTAAGTGTCTGCCATGCACAGATAAACACAATCCCCATAGATGCCAGTTTTAAGGAGAACAGATGCAAGCAGTTAAATGGCGTATAGCCTTTTTCTACTTTGATATGAATATTTTTCAAATCCGTATTTGCCTTGCGGAAACTTTCGATAGAAGCCCCTTCCTGTCCGAACGATTTAACGATGGACAGCCCGCGGATATATTCAATCGCAGAGCCAGACATATCCTCCATGGCCTGGTGCGTGATAGCAGCGGTCTTTTCACTATGCCTGCTGATACCATGTAAGGCCAATGAGGAAAAGGCAACGCCGACAACAGAAATCACTGCTGCGGCTGGACTCAGGAAAAGGAAACACAGGAGAATTGCAATAAACTTTGCATATCCGTTGATGATGATGTCAACCATCTTCATTCCCTGCAATTCAAGTGTGGATAGCTCCGTGGTAACACCTGTCAGAATATCGCCCACGCTGTTTTTGGAAAAATATCCCAGAGGAACCCTTTTCAGCACATCGCCTAAATGGATTCGCTGCCCTGCGGCTACTTCATAACCAATGCTTTCCTGCAACACCGCCCGCAAATAAGAGAGTAGAAAGTTAAGCGCAATCGAGCCAACAGTAATCCAAAGCGTCTGCCAGATCAGGGAGGATTCTATTGTGTTGCCTGCCCAATAAGCTGCGATTGCTTTATCAAGGGCATAAGCGGCAGCCATTGTAGGGATCGCCGTAGACAGGCTGCTGAAAAAGGAAAAAACAGAGCCAAGATAGAGGCGTCCCTTATATTTCCCCGCCCATTTAATGATCCGTTTCATAGACTTAAACATGAGCGACCACCTCCTTCTTTTCACTCACAGACCAATTCTTCGCCCCGATGTGGGCTTTCCACATATCCGCATACAGCGGACACCGCTTCAACAATTCTCCCTGCTTTCCGCAATCCACAATCCGGCCTTTTTTCAACACGACAATCTGATCTGCGTTCTGAATGGTGGAAAGGCGGTGGGCGATCACAAGAAGAGTTTTACCCTTTGATAACGCCATGATAGATTTCTGAATTTTATCTTCGTTCTGCGGGTCAGTAAATGCTGTCGCTTCATCCAAAATAACAATCGGGGCATTTTTGAGGATCGCCCTCGCAATCGCAATTCGCTGTTTTTCGCCGCCGGACAGCCTCTTTCCGGCATCACCGGCAGGGGTATCATATCCTTTGTCCAAACGCACAATAAATTCATCACAGCAGGCCTCTTTCGCCGCCGCATATACTTCTTCATCTGTGGCGTTTGGATTTCCAAGACGGATGTTTTCTTTCAGGGAGCAATTAAACAGGAAGTTATCCTGCGTCACAAAACTGACCAGTTCGGAAAGCTGGCGTATAGACAACTCTTTGATATTCTTCCCCCCAATGGTAATGTTGCCACCTGTCACGTCCCAAAACCTTGCAATCAGACGGGCAATCGTTGATTTACCGCCGCCAGACGGTCCTACAAGTGCCGTAAAACTTCCCTCTGGCAATTCCAAGTTCACATCATGCAGTACTTCATTTTGCTCGGAGCCGTCATAGGAAAAGGTTACATGCTCCAACACAATATCATTGCGGGGTATGGATACGATTTTCCCTGAATCCGGCAGCATAGGCAGGTTCAAAAGTTCATTTGCCGCCTCTACTGCATATTCCATAGACTTTGCTTCGTTAATGAAAGTGGTTGCTTTCATCAACGGCCCAACAATGCTGAGAGAAAGAATAATCCCCATTGCAAGCTCTGCGGGGGAAATACTTCCATTCTGTACCAGCAGAAGGCCGACAGGAAGAACCCCCAGTAACGTTGTTGGCATAATCGCCATCATCAGGTTCATCGTTTTCCATGTGCTCTTAAACCATGCCAGGGTAAACTCTTTGAACGACTGGACAGCATTAACAAATTTTTCATAGGAACTTGTGCTTTGATTAAAAGCCTTTACAACCTCGATGCCTTCCACATACTCAATAATAATACTGTTGACATGGTTATTTGCCTCCATATAAGCGGCGTACTGACTGTTATAATTCCTCATAAGGAAAAACATAGGAATCATGGCCAGCACCGGAGCAATCAGAACCGCCAATCCCATGCGCCAGTCAATGACCATCATCCAGGTAAAAATTGCAACAGGGAGTAGGAGGTTAGAAGTCAATTCCGGGATCATGTGTGCCAAAGGCGGCTCTAAATCCTCCACCTTATCCATGATGATATTTTTCAGATAGCCGATTCGCCGCCCCATCACTTCGCCGAGAGGCGCTTTCATCAGCCGGTCCGCAATTTTAAGCCGGATTCCTTCCAAAATGGTATAGGCTGAAATATGCGCCAGGATCGTAGAGATTCCATGGCAGGCAACCCGCAGCAGGTAGCCCGCTGCTCCAACCAGACACCAAATCAGAATGCCATTCAGGGTCACATTCTGATTGATAAATGCCAGCAGGATTTCATATACAGCCCAAAAAGGAATAAACCCTCCTGCAACGCTCAGAATGGCGCAGAATACCGAAAGAGCCATTTTCCCCTTGCATGGTGCGGCAAAGGAAAACAGAATTTTCACCCAATTATCTTTTTGCTGCTTCATTACAATCACCTCGTATTATAAAGTAGTAGTTTTTATAGACCCTCTCCAAGGTCTTCATAACTATTAAGGTCATAGTCTATTCTTTACCTCTTCTGCAGGTTCGACTATGATATATAAGATGCTGTGGATTGGTTTCAATCACCTACCACTTGATGGTTTTAGGAAGGCTCCAACCACAGTCTCTTTGTTCATTTGTTAATCAGTTAGATACCGCATGACGGTTTATTTAGAACGAGGATACAATCGCAAGGAGCACCCTGTGGTTCTAAAACAGCATTAATACATTTCAAAGGAGATTATTATGATTTATGTAGGAATTGATGTCGCTAAGGATAAGCATGATTGCTTTATCACCAACTCTGATGGAGAAGTGTTGTTTAAACCATTTACCATTACTAACAACCTAGATGGTTTCAATGAACTTTATCAAAAAATTGAATCTGTTACGGAAGATGCAACAAAAGTAAAAGTAGGACTGGAAGCCACTGGACACTATAGTTACAATCTTCTCGGATATCTCATTGATAAAGGTTTGGCCGCCTATGTTATCAATCCGTTACATACCAATCTGTACAGAAAAAGTCTAAGCCTTAGACAGACGAAAACGGATAAAGTAGATGCCCGCACGATTGCTTCCATGCTCATGTCTGATGTGAACTTAAAGTCCTACTCAGACATATCTTACCATAACGAAGAGCTAAAGTCATTAACTCGTTATCGTTTTGATAAAGTAAAAGAACGTGCCAAGCTAAAGTCTTCCGTCTCAAGACTTGTCTGTATCTTATTCCCTGAATTAGAAAAGCTTGTGCCAACACTTCATATGGCATCTGTTTATTCAATGCTTTCTGAATTTCCCGGTGCTAAGCACGTAGCCAGCGCACATCTTACCAGACTTACAAATCTTCTTTCGGAAGCTTCAAAAGGTCGATATAGTAAAGATACTGCCATTACTTTCAGAGAAGCTGCAAGGGCTTCTATTGGCTCAAATATGCCAGCTAAATCACTTGAACTAAAACACACCATCAAGTTGATTCAGGAACTTGATTCCGAGATTGATGAAATCGAAAATGAAATCAAAGTCATCATGGATGAAATCAACTCACCGATTCTTAGTATTCCTGGAATTAATTATCGCATGGGTGCTATGATCATTGCCGAGATTGGTGACTTCAGTCGTTTTGATTCTCCTGATAAAATCTTAGCTTATGCTGGATTCTCACCATCAACATATCAATCCGGACAACTGGATGGTGCTTACGCACATATGGAAAAACGTGGTTCCAGATACCTGCGATACGCTTTGTACAATGCCGCCAAGTATGTCTGCCACTGGGATCCAACATTTGCAGGGTATCTTGCCAAGAAACGAGCTGAAGGCAAGCACTATAACGTTGCCATATCACATGCTGTAAAAAAGCTGGTTCGAGTGATTTATCATCTTGAAAAAACAAAGCAACAATACATCAAAGTAGCTTAATCAATTTTAATTCGATACTCCTTTTTGAGCACCTGTCACGATGCTCTTTTTGTCATGCAGTTTTCAAGGTTCATGGAACTCTAACTGAGTTCAAAATATATCTAAAATACATTTCTGTATTTTATTCAAAAAATATCATTTTAAGGCTTGACTTTTAATAGTTAGTCTTCCTTCTTTTTAGTCAGCAAAGAAAAAAGGATGGGTAGTCTTTGCTAACCATCCTCATTGTAGCAGTATTCAATTCTTCTTTCCTCTCCAAAACGGCATTTATGCACCATTTAGAAAAAAGATTTTCGGTACTCCATAGGCGTTTGTCCCATCACCTGACGAAAGGCCGTTGCAAATTTACTGGGACTTTCATATCCGACAGCCCCGGCAATTTCTGCAATCCCCTTTTTGGAATCCTGCCTGAGCATTGTAGCAGCGATATTCATTCGATAACGGCGAAGATAAGAATACATGGAATCTCCGTAAACCTCTTTGAAACAGTTTTTCATGCCCGTCAATGAAATCTGGAACCGTTCAGCCAATTCATCCATTGTATAATGCTCTTGCAAATCCGTTGTAATCAGGTCGTGGATTGCTTTTATTTTCTCTACCTGCCCTTTATAAAAATAAGGACGTTCCTCTTTGGACTCGGAAATTTGCAAAGCGTCCAGATACAAAAGTAGTTCCAGTGCCTTTACTTTATAGTAGTCTCCTTTGATTTGCTGCGGGACAAAGTAAAGTTCTGAAAAAATATGTTCAATTCCCGGCTCATTATGAATAACAAACGGTTTCTTGTCGTTACAATACTTCTTTTGAAGTTCATATAAATCAACCGAAAACCCGCCAAAAAAATCTCTGAGGGCTGGCACAGCAATTTCCAAATCAAACCCGAGCGTCATCCCGTGGTAATGGCAAAGCGGAAAGCAAACTCGTCCCGAATGGAAACGCCTGTTATCAACTCGCATTTCATGCTCCTGTAAATAGCCATAAGCATGATTGCCAATTTCGTTTTCGATTCGTCCCTCCCGGCAATGGTCGATATAGAGAAGCGAACTGCCTGTACTACTCTGAAAATGAGAAACGCATTCTTTTAGATGCATATCACTATACATCACAAAAGCGCCATCAAAAATTTTGTGAGCTGTCATTGTCCCTTCGCCGCTTTCGTCAAAAATTTGCAGGACAACACAATCCTCAGTTTCAATGACATTTTTTACATTTGATCCGCAATTTATTTTACCATCAAACAGTTTGATTTCCGCCGCCCCCTTCCAGTATAAAGAAGTTTAATAGCCGTTCTCGTCCTTCCATATCCCAGAGGGAATAGCTTTCTTCCAGCATTCCGTTTTCCAGATGAATCACATGATTGCAGCATCTGAGTATAAATTCAGGATCATGGGTCACAATCACAATGGTTTTTCCTGAATCGGCAAG
The DNA here is from genome assembly GCF_014287705.1 of Dorea hominis. Classification (NCBI taxonomy): domain Bacteria; kingdom Bacillati; phylum Bacillota; class Clostridia; order Lachnospirales; family Lachnospiraceae; genus Dorea; species Dorea hominis. The sequence goes on from NZ_JACOOY010000016.1 coordinate 73,862, forward strand.
TCCTTTGACCGAATCGGCCACCTGCCTCATATGAAAGAGATCAAGGCCGCTGGTAGGTTCGTCAAATAGTATAACCGGACGTTCAGAGGCAATCGCAGAAGCAATCGCCACACGTTGTTTTTGCCCTCCCGAAAGCCCCATCGGATGGCAGGCTTTGTACGGGAGCAAATCCATTTCTGTCAAGATAGCCTCTGCCTTTGCCACATTTTCAGGCGATTCATCGGAATCTTTCCCCGGCATACTTAACAGGACTTCCTCTAAAACGCTCTCCGTAAAAAGCTGATGATTTACATCCTGCATGACCATATAGCATAGCTTCAGCCGCTGTTTGCTTGAATAGGAAGTACCTTCTTTTTCGAGGATACCTTTACATCTTTTTTCCAATCCGCATAAGCAACGGGATAGTGTCGTTTTTCCGGCTCCATTGTGCCCGATGACCGCCGTTACATTTCCAGCAGGAAGCTCTATATTTTCCAGAGAAAGCGTTTCCGGCTGTTTCTTGTATGCGAAATGGAAGTGGTTCAGTTTCCATATCCCCTGCCCTGAATGTAGACTGGCAGGCTCAATGTCTGCAAACTCACCCAGGCCAAGAGGCCGTAATCCCATTTTAGCTTTTTCCGCCGCCGGAATCAACTGAAATTCCGGCAAAGTATAATCCCCTTGTATTTCCCCGTCGCTTAAATATATGATCCTATCTGCCAGATCATAAAGATAGTAGAGCCGGTGCTCCGCAATAATAATTGTTTTGCCCTGTGACTTCAATATTTTTAACAGTTTCCGAAAATCAGCGATGGAATAGGCGTCAAGGTTGGAAGATGGCTCGTCCAAAACAAATACATCCGGTTCCACAGCGGCGGCAGATCCACAGGCGATTTTTTGCTTTTCCCCACCGGAAAGGGAGAAAACACTTCTGTCCAGTAGATTTGTAAGGTTCAACTGCTCTGAGACCAGTTTTACCCGCTTTCGGATTTCTGCTTCTTCCAATCCATGGTTTTCACATCCAAAGGCAATTTCGCTGGTCGTATCCACATTAAAAAATTGAGAACGTGGATTCTGAAAAACAGAACCCACTTTTTTTGATATATCAAATAACGACAGGCTACTCATATCTTTGCCATCGAGTATGACTCTACCTTCCAGCTTGCCATCGTAATAGTGCGGAATCAGGCCATTAAACAAACGAGTTAATGTAGTTTTTCCGCATCCTGATGTTCCGCAGAGCAACACGAAATCTCCATCATTAATAGACAGGTCTATATTTTTCAGCGTTCCATGTACTTCACGTTCTCCGTCGATACTTTCATTTGAAGGGTAGGAAAAAGAAACTTTTTTACATTCAATCATAATCCTACCTCCCTGCAATCATTGTTGCAATCGGAATAGCAAAAGCCACTACACACAATAACAAGAAAAGAATATCCTGCACATGAAAACCGATTTCGCAGATATTTGTTCTCTTAACCGATCCGCCCAATCCTCTCGTCAGGGCTGCAGCACTTAATTCTTCCCCAATCTTAACAGAACACATAATTACAGGAACAAGCCTATATTCCAACATTGCGCCTGCTTTGCCTCCGCCGAAGCGAATCCCTCGCATTTTCATAGCATCGCCTATCGCATTATATTCCTCAACAACTGTTGGGAAAAAGCGGAATATAACAGACATTGGAATAATAATTTGCTCCGGCAAATGCAGCTTCTTCATGGCAGCAACAAATTCACTGACGGTGGTTGTTTTGACTGTAATGTATCCCATCATAATTCCCGGAACAAACCTCATTAAAAAGCCACAAACTGCAACAACAAAAAAACTTGGCAGTCCTGACAAATACGGGAGTGACAGTATTTGCAGTAGATAGCTGCCACCGTACAAGGCAAAATAGATACATGACCCCTTCCATGCCCCTTCGGTCAGCATCAATATCAGAGGAACTGCCGACAAAACAGGAGCGAACTGTCTGGAAGTTACACCAATGCCTCCACTTAAAACAAATACGGAAATTGTGATAAGCAAAGCGAGTTTCGTCCGGGGGTCTAACAGTATTCCTCTGCCGCTTTTCTGACTTGCTAATAACTCCTGACGCATTATGCAATACCTGCCCTTTTGAAGTGTTTCTTAAAAATCTTCTGTCCGATGATACCGCCAATCACGCCGCAGACAAAACCGGCAATCAAAAGAAGCGGAAGTGTATATGCACTGATATACCCCATAATCGCATCGGCATATTCCTGACTATAGCCGGTAATCAAATCTTGGTAATAGCTGTCCCTTGTTACAACAATAGGAATATAATTACCAATAATCCACATCGAGAAAACCCCATGAGAAATGATCCCTTTCTTTGCGCTCTTATAATCGCCGGACTTCAAGATTAGATCAGCCAGAACACCAAAAACAAAACCGGTAATAATACTCCAATATCCCATACCTGTGAGCAGCATCAAAATACCACAGATCAAACCGGTCAGAGACACCATTCCAAACTTTTGGATTTTAGAATAGTACAGCATCATAACAATGCCGGCAATAAGCGGCGCAATCGCAATCAGCAGTGGCAAAAAAATAGGGATAAAACCCAACATAGCAACGGCCATAAATACCACGAAATAAATTGCAGTAAAGATTCCAACGTTAATAAGGTCTTTTCCTTGTAGTTTCTTCATTATAACATCCTCCTTCTTTTGGTTAGCCAGTTCTAACCTTCTTCAACGTAATATAACAGATATGATAATTTTTTTCTACTCCAAAAAGGCATTTTAAATCCAAATAGATTTTTTTCTGATTCATTTGAATATTATTTTTGAAATAGAATTCTTTTGTTTAAAGTTTAACTATATTCTGTTTTATTTCTCCCGGAAGACTCTCTATAAATTTTTGAATACCTTCTATTTCATCTAAATTATATGCCTTTCCTTTTGAAATTTCATCGTTTAGGCACCATTCTGCCACCAACGCACAAACATACCCCGATAGGGAATTCCAGTTACACGCATATTCAAAAGACATAAGTTTTTTTTCTACATCATTTCCATTTACAAGTTCTATACCAAACCAAAATATAGTCTTTTCATTTTCTGATCTGTCTTCCATGGCTAGTTTTTTTGAAATTGGAAGCAAAATATATCATTCGAATAGTATGGATACTTTTGGATATACAGAGCAATTGGAAAAAATGTATAGGAACAAAAGTACAGAAAATGAAAAGACTATATTTTGGTTTGGTATAGAACTTGTAAATGGAAATGATGTAGAAAAAAAACTTATGTCTTTTGAAATTTCATCGTTTAGGCACCATTCTGCCACCAACGCACAAACATACCCCGATAGGGAATTCCAGTTACAC
>NZ_JACOOY010000017.1:0-75034 GCF_014287705.1 Dorea hominis
AGACCCCTTGAAGACGACGAGGTAGATAGGTCAGAGGTGGAAGTGTGGTAACACATGGAGCTGACTGATACTAATCGGTCGAGGGCATGACCAAGCAAGGTGATAGGTAAAGGATGAAGAATATTTCTTGTATGCAGTTTTGAAGGTACATAACCTTTATATGGCCCAGTGGCTCAGTTGGTTAGAGCGCCGCCCTGTCACGGCGGAGGTCGAGAGTTCGAGTCTCTTCTGGGTCGTTTATATGGGATCATAGCTCAGCTGGGAGAGCATCTGCCTTACAAGCAGAGGGTCATAGGTTCGAGCCCTATTGGTCCCATAGATATGGATGGATTCCCGAGTGGCCAAAGGGGGCAGACTGTAAATCTGTTGGCAACGCCTTCGAAGGTTCGAATCCTTCTCCATCCATTAGCCAACATGGCTTGTGCCGATGTGGCTCAATTGGCAGAGCAGCTGATTTGTAATCAGCAGGTTATCGGTTCGAGTCCGATCATCGGCTTTATCATGAAAATGATAGAATTAAATATTATCGCGGGGTGGAGCAGTCTGGAAGCTCGTCGGGCTCATAACCCGAAGGTCGTAGGTTCAAATCCTGCCCCCGCAATTCTGCCCAGATAGCTCAGTCGGTAGAGCAGAGGACTGAAAATCCTCGTGTCGCTGGTTCGATTCCGGCTCTGGGCATTTGTCTTAGTAAGACATTTGGTACGGGCGTGTAGCTCAGGTGGTAGAGCACTTGACTTTTAATCAAGTTGTCCGGGGTTCGAATCCCCGCACGCTCATAGGAATGAGAGAGAAGTAGTATTAATTTAATACTGCTTCTTTTTTATATATGAAATCAAACAAGAGAAAATCTGCATAATTGTTTATAGAATTATTATTGACAAAAAGAAAAAATTTGTATATTCTAATAACACAATGATAAAAGGGAGTAACTGGCATCAATTAATGATGTTTACGACGTCGTCAGTACGATGAGTGATCATCCGTGTCGTAATGAAATGGTGAGACTTTTATTGCATATTTTATATGCAATAAGGTCTCTTTTTTGTTATGGCGACGAGGAAAATGCGCCATGCTTGCATGGCAGCATTTGACGACCGCTAATCAGCGAATAAAACTCGCAGAGCGTGTTTTATCGCTGTTATAGCGACGAGGAAATTTATGAAGAAAAGCATTTAACATCATAAAAAAGTGAATACTAAAAGAGATATTATTGCAGGAAAGGTAGAATGAATATGTTGACAAATGAACAGGCAAAAGAAAATCAAAAAAAATATGGATGGAACGAATTGGCAGAGGGAAGGAAAAAAAGCTGTATTACATTATTTTTGGAGCAGTTTAAAGATTTTCTTGTAATTATATTGATCATATCTGCAATAATATCCGGAATTCTGGGTGATGCAGAGAGTGCTGCAGTTATTTTCCTAGTTATTACAATGAATGCCATTTTAGGAACAGTACAGACATTAAAAGCGGAACAATCTTTAAAAAGTCTGAAACAATTGTCAGCACCGGAAGCGAAAGTAGTCAGAGACCATGCGGTGATACAGATCCCGGCAAAAGAAGTTACGATAGGGGATGAAGTGCTTATTGAAGCGGGGGATTGTATTCCGGCAGATGGTAAATTGATAGAAACGGCAAGTTTAAAAGTAGATGAGAGTGCATTGACGGGAGAAAGTCTGTCGGTGGAGAAGAATCTGGAAGATGTTCCGGAAAATGCAGCAATCGGGGATCGGACGAATCAGGTATTTTCAGGAAGCTTTGTGACGTATGGTCACGGACGTTATGAAGTGACAGCAATTGGAATGAATACAGAGATGGGAAAGATTGCTTACCTGTTGAAGAATACTTCTGAAAAAATGACACCATTACAGAAGAATCTGGATGATTTCGGAAAGAAGTTATCCATAATGATTTTAATATTATGTGGAATATTATTTATTTTAAGCATTTTACGTGGGGATAACATTTTAAATGCATTCCTTTTTGCTGTAGCATTGGCGGTTGCAGCAATCCCAGAAGCTTTAAGTTCTATCGTGACAATTGTTCTTTCATTTGGTACACAGAAAATGGCAAAAGAACATGCAATTATAAGAAAATTACAGGCAGTAGAAGGACTTGGAAGTGTTTCTGTAATCTGTTCTGATAAGACCGGAACCTTAACACAAAATAAAATGACAGTAGAAGACTATTATATTTATCCAAAGCGAATCTCCGTGTCTGAGCTCAATTTTGAAAATGATTCGGAAAAGGAATTGTTGATTTCCAGCATTTTGTGTAATGATGGAATGATCACAGATGGAGAGCAGATTGGAGATCCTACGGAAACGGCATTACTCGCAGTTCTGCAGGAAAAAAAGTATATAGAATATTCGTTTTCTGATGTCAGAGCAGCCTGTCCGAGATTATCGGAGATACCATTTGACAGTGACCGGAAAATGATGTCAACGGAAAACAAATGTGATGGAAGATATGTAATTTATGTAAAGGGTGCAGTAGATGTTCTTTTAAAGAGAATTACACATATCCGAAAATATGGAAGTGAAAAGCCGGAATTGATCAATGAGGAAGACAGATTATATATTGAAAAACAGAATCTTGAATTTTCACGAGAAGGGCTTCGTGTGCTGGCATTTGCGTACAAAGAATTAGATGCAGAGAAAGAACTTACTTTAGAAGATGAAAATAATCTGGTATTTTTAGGATTGATTGCAATGATGGATCCGCCACGGCAGGAGTCAAAACAGGCAGTCAAGGAGTGTATTAAAGCGGGAATCCGCCCGGTCATGATTACTGGTGATCATAAAGTGACGGCTGCTGCGATAGCAAAAAGAATTGGTATTATTAAAAATGAATCGGAGGCATGTGAAGGGGCAGTTATTGAAGAAATGTCAGATGAAGAACTGAGGACATTTGTAGAAGGAATTTCAGTATATGCGCGTGTTTCGCCGGAACATAAGATCCGGATCGTGCGTGCTTGGCAGGAACGTGGAAATATTGTTGCAATGACCGGTGACGGTGTGAATGATGCACCTGCATTGAAGCAGGCTGATGTCGGAGTTGCAATGGGAATTACGGGAAGTGAAGTATCTAAAGATGCTGCCGCAATGGTGCTTACAGATGACAATTTCGCAACGATTATAAAGGCAGTGGAAAATGGAAGAAATCTTTATCAGAATATAAAAAATGCCATTCAGTTTTTGCTTTCAGGAAATTTAGCAGCAATTCTTTCGGTATTATATGCATCTGTTGTTAATTTACCAGTCCCATTTGCACCGGTTCATTTACTTTTTATCAATCTGCTTACGGACAGCCTTCCGGCAATTGCACTGGGGTTGGAGCCGCACACAAAAGCGGTGATGGAAGAAAAACCAAGACCAATGAAGGAGTCAATTTTGAATAGAAAATTTCTTACAGATATAAGTGTAGAAGGTCTGGTTATTGGAATTATGACGATGACGGGATATTTTATTGGCTATAGTGAGAGCGGTGCGCTGCTTGGAAGTACAATGGCATTTGGAATCTTGTGTACCAGCCGTCTGATACATGGATTTAATTGTAAATCCAGAAAACCAATTTTATTTACAAAGAAATTTTTTAATAATCCATATCTGATCGGAGCATTTGGAATGGGATTGCTATTGATCACAGGAGTATTAATGATCCCTGGATTACATGGGATTTTCCAGGTGGCAGCATTAGACTGGCAGCATTTATTGATAGTATACGGTCTGGCATTGCTTAATTTACCGGTTATACAGGGAATAAAATTAATTCGTGTGGGACGAGTTTAATTTTCATATCACTGTTAGCTGCCTTATCATTCGGAGAAAGGTGTCGGTGGCAGATTGTGTGTGTATAAAAGAGATTATGGAATGAAGGAAAATTTTAGGAGCGCAAAAGTAAAGAACATAAGGAGTAAAGAAATTATATGGAATTAAACCGGGAGAATATGAAAAAAATACGAGAATTAATTTTGTTTACAGCAATTGTAATTGTCTGCTTGTGGAAATTTAATATGGTATTGCAAGTGTTATTGAAAGGATTAAATATATTCATTCCTTTTCTTTTAGGCGGAGCAATTGCATTTGTGTTAAATGTCCCGATGAATTTTGTGGAAAGACATTTATTTTCAGAGGATAAAAGAAAAGGAAAACGCTACATGCAAAAGGCAGCACGACCGTGTAGTATGATTCTTGTATTGATCTTTGTATTTGGAGTTGTAGCTGCGGTGATGTTTGTTTTAGTTCCACAACTGGGAAATACTTTTTCAAATCTAGGGAAAAATGTTCAGATATTTCTTCCACATGTACAGGCATGGGCAAAACAAGTTTTCCACAATAATAAGGAAATTATGAACATTGTGAATAATATTGAATTTGACTGGGATAAGATTATGAATACCGGAATCGGTTTCTTTAAAAATGGTGCCGGAAGTGTGCTGGATTCCACGATAACAGCGGCAAAAAGTATCGTGAGTGGAGTCACAACATTTTTTATTGCATTTGTATTTGCTATCTATATCCTTTTGCAAAAAGAGAAGCTGGAAATCCAGGCTAAAAAAGTATTATTTGCTTTTGTACGAAAAGGACGTGCAGAGGCAATAATTGAAGTATGTTCTCTGACATATAAGACATTTTCCAGTTTTCTGACAGGACAATGTCTGGAGGCAGTGATTTTAGGTTCTATGTTTGTTGTTGCAATGACAATTTTCCGTCTGCCTTATGCATTGCTGATAGGAATTGTGATAGCATTTACTGCACTGATTCCGATATTTGGAGCATTTGTTGGGTGTGGAATAGGAGTTTTACTTATTTTTATGGTAAATCCGGCAAAAGCAGCTATTTTTATCGTACTGTTTCTTGTATTGCAGCAGATAGAAGGAAATCTTATTTATCCACATGTTGTTGGAAATTCAGTGGGGCTTCCGTCTATTTGGGTACTTGCAGCGGTTAGTGTCGGGGGAAGTCTGATGGGAATTACAGGAATGTTGATATTTATTCCAATTGTATCTGTGCTATATGCATTGTTTCGGGAAGTTGTATATTTAAAATTGAAGAAAAATAAGATCGATCCGGGGAAGATCCGCTAGCAGGAAAAAGATTGTCTGAGACATTGGTTTTGCAGAAATAATGCGATATAATATACTCCAAAGTAGTAATTTGGGAGGTATTTATGAAGAAGAGAGTAATTACAGTGCTTTTGTCAGGAATGATCGCCATGGCATGTACGATTGGCATGAATCCGGTAGAAAGTCAGGCGCAGGAGAAAGTTCATACAGAGAATCAGATTGCAGTACAGGATGCAGAAGAGACGGATGACAGTGTCATTACTGTAAGTGCAAAGAATGGATCTGATATAGCAAGGGAATTAGATAATGCTTTAAAAGAGGCAAGAGATACAGCTACAGACAGCAATCCGGTTACAGTAAAGGTAGTGGCAGGAAGCTATAAGCTGAGCTCCACGTTACATATTTACAGCAATACGACACTGGATCTGACGGAAGGCGTAACATTTACTTATTCAAGAACATCCAGTAATATGATAGAGACAGGAACAAATGGTACTTATAAAGGACATTCAGATTTTAATGCAAGTTTAGCTTGTAAAGGATATAGCGGATTCCGAAATATTTCTATTATAGGTGGAAAATGGCTTGGAAATAGCAATTGTGATTCTTCTTTGATTCGTCTTTTTCATGCAAAGAATATTAAACTGGAAAATGTAACAGTATCAGGTGGAGGATGTGCACATCAGGTAGAACTTGCTGCAATTGATGGACTGAAAGTTAATAAATGTACGTTCAAAGATCTGGCAAGGAGAAAAAGCAGTGGCAATTTAAAACAGGAAGCTTTGCAGTTTGATATTCCATGTGATACATCTATTTATAAAAGTACATATTTGGATGGAACAACAATGAAAAATGTGGAAGTTACGAATTGTTTGTTCCAGAATGTACCACGTGGAGTAGGTACTCATACTCTTCTTAATGGCGCTTACCATGAAAATATTAAGATTACGGGAAATATTTTTAAAAATATACAGGAAGAAGCAATCATTGCATTAACATATTATAACTGTGAGATAAAAAATAATGTCATTGAAAATTGTGGCGGTGGTGTGTTAATTCAATATTTCAAACCACTTTCCAGTTCGGTAATGTCTACAATCTTTGATGGAAAGAAAGTTTACAAAGGACAGGTTCGCCATAATGCTAAAATGGTCGTTGAAAACAACCGTATGACGATCAAGTATACGAAATACAGTGATGAAGTATGCGGAGTTAAAGTTTACGGCAGAAAAGTTAGTACTACAGAAAAAGATAAGAAAAATAAAACAATCCCGAAAAAAGATTATTATATTAGTGGAGTAAAAGTAAGAAATAATGTAATTACTACAGCCGGACATGGTGTCCATATGATGGATGTACAGGATAGTGAGGCAACAGGTAATAAAATTACAGGAAAAAATTATTATGCTAAAGATCCAAGAAGGAAGAAATATGATGGCGTATTTGTAGATTTAGGATCAAAAAGAATTACTACAAATTCTAATATAATAAAAAATATGGCTCGAAGCGGTGTGTTTACACAGAATTACAGTACATCAATGATTATTACAAATAATCAGATTTCCGGCTGTAAACAGCATGGTGTACAGATGTTCAATAAGAGTACCTGCGGAAAGCTTTCCAGAAATGTGATCAGTAATATAAAAGAGCATGCAGTACATATTACAAAATCAACAGCCAATATTAGTGGAAATACAATCTCCGGAGTACCATATGGAGTATTTGTATCTTCTGATGCAAAAGGAAAGATTTATCAGAACACATATAAGAGTGGTGTAAAGAAAAAGGTTTATGTTGGTGGTAAGACGTCTGGAATAACATCAAAAGCGCCAAAGATAACAAAGAAATCCGGAAGTAAGACTTCTATGACTGTGAAATGGAAAAAAGTATCCGGTGCAGGAGGATATGAAGTGCAGTACAGCACGGATCCGAAACTTGTTTCGGGTGTGAAAAGTGTATCCTTATCTGCCAAGAAGACATCTGCTTCTATGAAAAAGCCGGCAGCAGGAAAGACATATTATGTGAAGGTGCTGTCTTATAAGAAAGTGAAGGGAATGCAGATGTATAGTTCTGCGAAAGCGATGAAATTATAAAGCCATTCGGAATGCGCTACGGCTACTTCCTCATGACGGCTGTTGCCCAATAAGCCAAAGCCGAGCCAGCTCCAACGCGAAAAACGCGTCGTCGCTGTAGGGCTGTCGCCCAATAAGCCTAAAAATAAAGACGCTGGGAATTGGATGTAAGTACATCCTTTCCCAGCGTCTTTATTTTTATCCTTACTCGGCTTGTAGCTTAGCCAAAGTATCTCTTAAGCAGTCCTTCGAATGCTTTTCCGTGACGTGCTTCGTCTCTTGCCATCTCGTGTACCGTGTCGTGGATTGCATCCAGATTTGCAGCTTTTGCACGTTTTGCAAGGTCGAATTTACCAGCTGTCGCACCGTTCTCAGCGTCTACTCTGAGCTCAAGGTTCTTCTTAGTGCTGTCTGTGATAACTTCTCCGAGGAGCTCAGCGAATTTAGCAGCGTGTTCAGCCTCTTCGTAAGCAGCTTTTTCATAGTATAATCCAATCTCCGGGTATCCTTCTCTGTGAGCAACTCTTGCCATTGCCAGGTACATACCAACTTCTGAACATTCTCCTTCGAAGTTTGCTCTTAAATCAGCAAGGATGTCTTCGCTTACACCTTTAGCTACTCCTACTACATGCTCAGCAGCCCATTCTCTCTCACCTGTCTGCTCTTTGAACTTGTCAGCACCTACTCCGCAGACTGGACATTTCTCCGGTGCAGCTTCTCCTTCGTAAACATAACCACATACTGTACAAACAAATTTTTTCATAATGTTGATCTCCTTTTCTTATAATTAATTTTTATTGTGTTTTGCAATATCAATATTAGTAATTGTTACTGATATTAATCTACCATACTTATTGAAAAATGTCAATCATTAAATTAACTTTTTTCATTAATTTTTGCCTTTTTTGAAGCATGCTGGACAAATACCAGAAAACAATGTTGTGTGAGATTCTATCAAGCCATCAAAGTTCTTACCTGCAGCTTCGTTCATCTCGTGGAAATACTTTACATCCATATCCAGATCAATGACTGCACCACAGGAAGTGCAGGTAAAATGATAATGTGGCTTCGTACATCCATCAAAACGATCTCCGCCATCCAGCGTAGTGATCTTGAGTGCTTCGCCCATGTCGGCTAAAAGATTCAGATTGCGATATACGGTACCAAGGCTGATGCGCGGAAATTCTTCTTTTACATGCTCATAAACAGTATCTGCAGTAGGATGTTCCGTTGTATGCATAAGATATTCTTTGATACACTCTCGCTGCCTGCTATATTTTAATGTAGCCATAAGCAATCTCCTTTCAATAATAGTAATAATTATTATAATTAGTATAAGATAATGATACAAGATTGTCAACAAGCAATCTGAAAATGTAACAATTTGTAACAAAATACTACATGGAAATGTCGTAGTATATCAAATACTGTAGTGTGATAGAAGCTTAAAAAAGCGTAAATAAGGTTGACATGATTGCGTTTGATGATATAATAATCACGTAACATATGTAACAATTCTGTAATATTTACAAAAGATAAGAAAACATAAAGGAGGGAGTTTATGGATTCTGTTCTTAAGAAAGGATTGTTCTTAGTTACTATAAGTAGCCTTGTGATGGGAATTTCTCCGGAAGTACAGGCTGCGGATACAGATTCTGTTTTACCCGGTGCAGGGATAGAGGAAGTTTTGAATGATTATGATGCTTCTGATCATAAAGTACAGGTAAAAGAGTATCTGGTTCCAACAGAGAAGGGTGAGTATTCAGATATGGCATTTGCGAATGTTCATTCGTTTCTTTATATAAGAAGTGAACCAACAAAGCAAAGCAAGTGGGTCGGCAAGCTTTATCCGGATTATGCAGCGAAAATAAAAGGTCCGGTAGGAGAGTGGACGAAGATCAAATCTGGTGATGTAACCGGATATGTATATTCACAATATATTACAATAGGAAAAAAAGCCCAAAAAAAAGCAAAAGAGATGAAAAAATTTCATTATGCGAGATCCAGAAAAGAGGAAGAAGCAATCCTGGCAAAACAGCGGGAAGCAAGTACAGTCGAAACGAACGATGCGGACGGTGGCAGAGCAGGCAGTGGACAGGCGGTTGTGGAGTATGCCAGCCGTTTTATCGGAAATCCTTATGTATGGGGTGGTACAAGCCTTACACATGGTGCTGACTGTTCGGGGTTTGTACAGTCGGTATATAAGCATTTCGGTATACAACTTCCAAGAACATCGTCTCAGATGCGCAGTGCGGGAAGAGCCGTCAGCTACAGCAATGCAAGACCTGGAGATGTTATCTGCTATAATGGACATGTAGGAATTTATAAAGGAAACGGGCAGATTGTAAATGCGATTAACCGGGCGCGGGGAATCGGAATCTTGTCGGCTACTTATGCTAATATTATAACAGTAAGAAGATTGTTATAAATTATGAAAATGTAAGACAATAAAGGTGAAAGAAATGAATAATTTCTTTCACCTTTTTTTTGTGCTGTAAAGGAAAAAATCAGAAATAGCAAATTGTACAAAAATGTCATATTTTGAAAAAAGCGACGAAATAAAGTTATCCAAGTTATCCACATCAAAATATTGAAAAAAGGTGGAAAAATCGTACTTTGTTGCAATTTATCCACATTATCCACATTATTCACATCGAAAACGGGGGATTATTTTATGTTAAAAAAAGAACGAATGTTTTGTGGAGTTATAATAAAATTCGATTTTTGTCGAAAAAACTCGGCAAAAATGTTGACATTTAAGATGTCAAATATTAATAGTAAATTATAGGAAAATGTTTATACAATGGGAGCGAAAAGAAATGAGAATATCCAGAAGAGGAATTTACACGAGGAATTACACGAGGAAATCCCCTGAAAATGTTTACATGATGAAGAAAAACGGATATAATAAATACCACTGAAGAGAAAAGGAGGTGTCATGATGGCACAGGTTTCTAAAGATATGACAATCGGTGAAGTTCTTGCTATGAACCCGGAGGTAGCTCCGATCCTTATGGAGATTGGAATGCACTGTCTTGGTTGCCCGGCTTCTCAGGGAGAAAGTCTTGCTGAGGCTGCTATGGTTCACGGAATCGACAGCGATTTATTAGTAGAAAAGATTAATGCATTTCTGGCTGCACAATAAGCCAGAATATAAAAGCAGTTTTCGATAATTATCGAAAACTGCTTTTTTCATGCTTAAAATTCCATATTCAAACTGTAATCTGTGGGATGTACAATTAAATAGCTGCGAGCAGCTGGATTGCATTGTCTGCAACAAGTGCTTCGCAATGTTCTTCGAGAAAAGCAAGGATAACTCCGGATGTCTTCTCGGAAGTACCGTATTCTGTCAGCATATTACAGATACGGTTGAAATCGTTAGCAGAATGTTCAGACTGGGATAATGCCAGAATATAAAGGTCTTCTGCCTGATCTTTGTATAAGGTGTTGGAACCGGTGTACATCGTGTTCAAAAGACGAGATGCTAAAAGCACATTGTCCATTGTGGCAAATGAAAACAAGCGAATCTTTGCTACCGGAGAATCTTCAGCAGCTACATTGCTTTCGGAGTTCTCGTCAGTGGCAGAAGCTACATTTGCAGAATCTGTTCTGGCAGAAGAATCTGTTGCCTGTGCATCGGACGGAGAATCTGTCTTGTCCCTGCTTTCGGCTACATCCATCTTCTCTTTTACTTTGCCAAGAAGGTCCAGAAGTGTCTCTGCTCCTTCGAGCTTATTCACTGTTTCGGATTTTTTAGTATCGTTCTCACCCGCCGGTGACGGAGAAAACTTAGAAAATCTGGTGTCAAGTTCTTCCGGATCTTCTACTTTAGTAATTATCAGCACGATAGAATCGGAAGAAGCCGGAATTGCCTCGATCATAAGAGGAATGTCGTTGGCTTCAAATCCAAATTCAAAGGCTGCCTGTTGCATCATATCATGGAAAAGTGATTTTGCTTTTTCGGTTCCATAAGCCAGTTCGCTCAATTGAAGCTGGCGTTCGGCCAAGTCAGCACGTGTTAAAGTACAACGTATCTGATTGTCACTTATTTTCTCAATCTTCATATTCATCACTTCCTTCTAGTTTAGTATAGCATAGAATTTTTTGTATGTTAAATAAAATAAATATAAAATGAAAAAAGGACTTGCTTTTTAAAAAGCTGTCCGCTATAATGACGTTACTAAAAGATAGTTTTCCCGAATAGCTACATTCTTAGAACAAAGGAGGGAAATTTTTTTAACTTTTCTGATATAGCATCTTTATTTCAAAACTATCAACAGATCAATAACATTATCGAACGTCGTTTCAGACAGACATTATCACAGAAATTAAGATCAACATCAACCTATTATGTAAATGAATACAATGCCTTACTGTCTTTTGGTTAAGCTGCAGGAGGAGAAAAGTGTATCACAATTACAGCATTTTCTTTTGGAGTCTCTGGCATATGCAGCCGTAGTTATTATATGGGAACGGGCATTGAGAAGGAGGAATCCATGGGAGACCATCAGGAACAGCAGGTTCATAGTCTGTTTTCTGAGTTGACAGATTATGAAAAAGAAGGGATTCATATATTGCTGAATGGTCTGCCCGCAAGCCCTATGCAAGTCGTGCAGGCGCATATTATGCGGGAAGACTCAGTGTATATGCGAGATTATGTGTTGAATGAAAAAGGAGACATCAAGGAGCTGTGTTTTAACAACGTGGATCAACGAATTTCGGAACACGAATACCCCTCAAACTAGATTTTGTCAAATAAATAATGACGGGGCACATCTGTTTTGCTATAATAAGGTCTGACAGGAGGTACAGCATGGAAGAAAAAGATATGCAGCCGATGCAGCCGGAAGGCAGCTCACTGACAGGCAGACGAATCAAGGATGGTGCCAGAACGCCAGTTGCGGGCAGAAGAAGTAGCGCTTCAGAAGAACCAGGGATTTCCGGCAGAACAGGAAATTCCGGAAGATCAAGGATTTCCGGAAACAGAAGACTGGTAAGAAGAAAACCGCAATCCAGACGGAGAAGACAGCGGAATCTTATCATTAAGATGAGTGTCGTCCTGATATTACTGATCGTAGCCGTTGTAGGGACATTTTTGTGGAAAAAATACAGCCCTTCCAAGGAGAAAGCTGATCTGAATAAATATTATGGAATAGAAAAGAAAGGCCAGGTGGCGATCACAGTAAATAATAAGGTCGTGGATCCGCATGGTATGATATCCGATGGAAAGCTCTATGTGCAGTATGATGTGATCAGGGATTATGTAAACAGCAGATTTTACTGGGATCCGAATGAGAATATTTTATTGTATACACTGCCGAATGACATGGTATCAGTCGAGGTCGGAAGCAAAGACTATATGGTGTCCAAGGAACGTAAGAGCGAGAAATATGTCATTGTTAAGACAGAAGGAAATACAGCTTATATTGCGCTTGATTTTGTTCAGCAATATACAAACATTGAGTATGAGGTATATGATAACCCGAGCCGTGTAATGATCGTCAGCGACTGGGGCAAGAAGAAAGTTGCCGAGGTTAAGAAGGATACTCAGGTTCGTTACCGCGGTGGTGTGAAGAGTCCGATCCTTTCAGATGTCAGCAAAGATGATACAGTTACAATTATTGAAAACGAAGGATCATGGGAGAAAGTCCGCACAAAAGACGGATTTATCGGCTATGTGAAAGACAGTGCACTCAGGACACCGGAGACCAAGAATGTAACCAGAAAATTTAACGAACAGAAATTTACCAGTATCAAGAAAGATTACAAGATTAACCTGGCATGGCACAATGTAACCAATAGTTCCGCTAATAACGGAGTGCTTGAAAAGATAGCAAAAAGTAAAGGGCTTACAACACTTGCGCCGACCTGGTATCATGTAGCAGATACGGAAGGTAATATAAAGTCAATCTCGTCGACAGATTATGTGAACTATGCACATAAAGCGAATATTGAAGTGTGGGCGACCGTCAGAGATTTTGACGGAGGAATCAATTCGCAGAAAGAATCTTATGAATTATTAAGCCATACTTCACGGAGAGAGAAGCTGATCAATCAACTGGTTGCAGCGGCATTGCAGACCGGAATTGACGGAATTAATGTTGACTTTGAAAAGATATCAAAAGAATGTGGTGAACATTATATTCAGTTTATCCGCGAATTATCTGTAAGATGCAGACAGAATGGTCTGGTATTATCCGTGGATAATTATGTTCCGAAGGGCTATAACATGCAGTATAACCGTAAAGAGCAGGGAATCGTAGCAGATTATGTTATCATTATGGGTTATGACGAACATTTTGCAGGATCACCGGAAGCCGGTTCTGTTTCTTCTTATAATTATGTAAAAGAGGGAATCTCTGAGACGTTAAAAGAAGTTCCGGCAAATAAAGTGATCAGCGGAATTCCATTTTTCACGCGTCTGTGGGAAGTAAGAGCGAAAACGGAAGATGAACTTGCACAAGATGCAGGTACAGCGAACGAAGAGTATACCAACAAAGTAACAAGCAAGGCACTTGGTATGGACAGTGCACAGGCTGTAGTCAAAGAAGCCGGTGTCAAGACGACATGGGATGATGAGACGAAGCAGAATTTCGCAAGCTGGACTTCCGGAGATACGACTTACAGCATCTGGCTGGAAGATGAGAAGTCTATGGAGTACAAGCTTCAGCTCATGAAGAAGAATAAGCTTGCAGGTACAGCTGAATGGGCACTCGGACAGGAAAATTCAGATATCTGGCAACTGATCCAGAAGTATGTAAATTAAATATTGAGAGAATAAACATATAAAATGCCTCCGGCAGACATATATTATGAAGAATAAAGTCTGGCTGGAGGTATTTTTTTGCATTTTCCAAATATCCGAAAGAACCGGCATATGACGGATGCGACAGGGAAGAAAATAGAATTTATACTGATTCTTCTGGCGCTTATGGTACTTGTACTGCTTAGCAAAAAATTGGAAAAATATGCATCAGGAGAGATTGTAAAACTGGCAGAAAAAGAGAAAAAATCGCAGGTGATTGTGCTGGATGCCGGGCATGGCGGAAGTGATCCGGGAAAGATCGGAGTACATGAAGAAAAAGAGAAAGAGATTAATCTGGAGATTGCTTTAAAAGTAGAGAAAATGCTGAAAAAGAAGAAAATAAAAGTAATCATGACAAGAACAGATGATCAGATGTTGGATGATCAATCGGATGCAGGACAAAAAGTCCGGGATCTGCGGGAACGGGTAAGAAAAATCAACGGGGAAAAGCCGGTATTTGCAGTTAGTATTCACCAGAACAGTTACCCGGACGCCGGAATCCATGGGGCGCAGGTGTTTTATTACCGCCATTCGGCAGAGAGTGAACAGGCTGCAAAGACAATGCAGGAAGCATTGCGGGCAGCAGATATCGGAAATACAAGACAGGCGAAAGCAAACGATACTTATTATCTGCTGAAACGGACGGAGGTGCCGATAATTATTGTAGAATGTGGCTTTTTAAGTAACCCGGAAGAAGCAAAAAAACTGACAACTCCGGAATATCAGGACGATGTTGCGAAAGCAATTGTAAATGGAATCGTAACTTGTATGGAGAAATAGAGTGTAGTATAATGAGACACATGGAAACGATTATAAAAAGAGTAAAAAAAGGACAATTGGATAAAGATAGTATTGAGATGGCAGGAGCCATTTTAAAAAAAGGCGGACTTGTCGCATTCCCAACAGAGACAGTATACGGACTGGGTGCAGATGCGTTGAATGAGAAGGCAGCAGAGAAGATTTATGCTGCAAAAGGAAGACCTTCCGATAATCCACTGATTGTACACATTACGAATCTTGGTGCATTGGAAAAAATTACAAAAAATGTTCCGGAGGAGACGAAAAAAATCGCAGATGCATACTGGCCGGGACCGCTGACAATGATTTTTGAGAAGAGCGAAGCAGTTCCGTATGGAACGACAGGCGGGCTGGATACTGTAGCTGTGCGTATGCCGAGTGATGAAGTAGCGCGTGCGCTGATTGATGTGGGCGGTGGATATATTGCAGCACCGAGTGCGAATACATCAGGCAGACCAAGCCCGACAATGGCAGAGCATGTAGAAGAGGATCTGACCGGAAGAATTGATATGATACTGGATGGAGGACCGGTCTCTATCGGACTGGAATCGACAATTCTGGATATGACGGTTACACCGCCAATGATCTTAAGACCGGGTGCGATTACAAAGGAGATGCTGGAAGCATGTATTGGCGAGGTGACAGTTGATAAGGCGGTCATTAAGCCGAACCAACGGCCGAAAGCACCGGGTATGAAGTACCGGCATTATGCGCCGAAAGCAGACTTAAGCATTGTAGAAGGTGAGATGTCAAAGGTTATTTCAAAGATCAATGAACTGGCAGCAGAGCAGGTGAAAGCCGGACATAAAGTTGGTATCATTGGAACCGAAGAGAGTGTAGCTAATTATATCTGTGGAGATGTGAAGTCTATCGGAACCAGGGAAGACGAGTCTACGATAGCCGTTCATTTATTTGCCATTCTGCGGGAATTTGATGCCGATCAGGTTGATTATATTTATAGCGAATCTTTTGATACCGAAGGAATCGGAAGCGCGATTATGAACCGTTTGTTAAAAGCGGCAGGACATCATGTCATAACGGTTTAAACAAACCAATATTATAAATTGATATTTTAAAATCAGAACAAGTGTCAAATGAGGAGGAAAAACATGTCTAAAGTACAGGTTATGGATCACCCATTGATCCAGCACAAAATCAATTGTATCCGCAAAGAGGATGTAGGAACAAAGGAATTTCGTCAGATTGTCAGTGAGATTGCTGCATTAATGTGTTTTGAAGCAACAAGAGATCTGAAGCTTCAGGATGTAAAAATCAAGACACCGATCTGTGAGATGGTGGGTAAAGAATTAAGTGGAAAGAAACTGGCAGTTGTTCCGATTTTAAGAGCCGGTCTTGGTATGGTTGATGGAATGTTAAGCATGATCCCGACTGCAAAGGTTGGACATATTGGTCTGTACCGTGATCCGGATACTTATGAACCGGTTGAATATTATTGCAAATTACCGGCAGACTGCGATGAGAGAGAAGTATTTGTCGTAGATCCGATGCTTGCTACAGGCGGTTCCAGTGTGGCTGCTATCCAGATGCTGAAAGACAAAGGCGTAAAACATATCCGTTTTATGTGCATTATTGCAGCACCGGAAGGTGTAGAACGTATGCAGAAAGAGCATCCGGACGTAGATGTTTATATCGGTGCACTGGATGAGCGTCTGAATGAACATAAATACATTGTTCCGGGACTTGGCGATGCAGGAGACCGTATTTTCGGAACAAAATAATTGTTGGAGGATGGCAGATGGGAAGCAAAAGAGAAGATTATATCAGCTGGGATGAATATTTTATGGGGGTTGCGCTTCTGTCTGGAAGACGCTCCAAAGATCCCAATACACAGGTGGGATGTTGTATTGTAAGTCAGGATAACAAGATTTTATCTATGGGATATAATGGACTTCCTACCGGCTGTTCAGATGATGAATTTCCATGGGTAAGAGAAGGCGACGATCCGCTGGAGACCAAGTATGTTTATACGGTTCACAGTGAATTGAATGCGATACTCAATTACCGTGGCGGAAGTCTGGAAGGCGCAAAATTATATGTATCTTTATTCCCGTGCAATGAATGTGCAAAAGCGATCATTCAGGCGGGGATCAAAGAAGTGATTTACGACAGCAACAAGTACAAGGGAACGCCGTCCGTGTGCGCATCTATGCGGATGTTTGATGCAGCGGGAGTTCGTTATCATCAATATCACCGGACGAACCGTGAGGTGCGGCTGGAGCTTTAAAGCATAGGATGACAGAATTGTGAGAATACGAAACAATTCGTAGGGCATCTTTTAAGAATAAAACTTAAAAAAGGACGATATACTGGAAGAAGAACAACCTTAATATCATAAAATGAGAAAGAAGGAATTACATATGCCGGGATATCGGACGCAGGTGCTTGTAAATTTTGTAGTCAGAGCTGTGATAGGAACAGCCTTGATCTTTTTTGTAAATCAGTTTTTAAACGCAAGAGGAATTGACATCCGGGTTGGAATGAACCCGGTGACAGTAGTGACTTCCGGTGTACTTGGTACACCGGGAGTTGCTTTATTATATGGAATTTCTTTTTATAGAGGATTCTGAACGCAGTAGGCGACACTGCAGAAATATTTATCCGGAGCCGGAAGTGCCTGAACACGCCAGAGCGGATATTTTGTGAGCTGGTACAGACCGGAATCTGAATCGATCTCATCAATACGGAAGGAATCTGCGGAAATGGTAAATCCGGTTCCGATTCCTTTTAAAAATGCTTCTCGTATCGTCCAGTAACGGAAAAAAAGCTGTGTACTTTCCCACTCCGGTAAATGTGCGAATCGCAGTTCTTCATCCGGGTGAAAGAAACGGTGGACAAGGTGGCTGCTGCGTGCATTTTCACGTATTTTTTCGATGTCGATACCGACCGGGGAAGAAAAGGAAAATGCAAACGCAATCTGCTCTTCCGAATGAGAGAGATTAAAGGAAAGCCGTGGCAGATGTCCCAGACCTCTGACTGTAAGTGCATCATAATCCAGATAAAGTTTGCCATGTGTGCCTGTACGAAGCACAAGTTCTTCCGGTGCGATGTGCAGATATTTTCCAAGCAACAGACGTAAGAGAAAGCGCGCAGTCTGATGCTGGATACGGTCTTTCCCCTGTGAATAACCGGCAATCCGGTTCCGTTCTTCTGTGGAAAGAATTTGCGTATCCTGTGCATCTGGTGGGAAATCTTCTGTTTTAAAAAACCAGACGTCTATCGTCTGCATTGGCAGGGTAAAAGCTGCCGAAGATAAATCTGAAAAGTGAAAAATATTTATATTCATGTTGTTATTTCCTGACTGTTTTTTATTAGTATTATATCTTTTGATGTGAAATTTGTATAGAATTTTAAGGAAAATGAAGGACGAAATTTTGGCAGAGTTTCACAAAGATAGAAATTTTCAGAAAAAAGGATAGACAGGAAATAACCGGTAGAGTATAATCGTCCTACAAGTCAAATCTAAGACTTGTGTTGATCTGTTGAAAATAATAATTCTAAGTAATTCGTGCCGTATCGGCGTAGGATTCAATGAAGTGCAACAAGTACATAAGAGTATCAAATCGCAGCGAAAGTGGGCGTAGAAGAAGTGTTTTTACACAGGAGGCAGGCATATGTGAGTAACGGGAATTTAATTATATGTGATCCGGAAGAAGGATATGCGCAGGCACTTGCGTATTATTTGATGCATAAGAAAGAATTTGGCATGGAAGTGCAGGTGTATGACCGGATAGAAAAAGTACAGGAAATTGCAGACAGAACGAAGATACAGATTTTATTTGTGGCAGCAGAGTACGAAGCAGAAGAACGGAAAAAAGTACCGGCAGAGCAGAAATTTCTGCTGACCGGCGCAGGGAACAGCCAGGTTCTGGAAGATGAGACGGCATTATATAAATATCAGTCGGGAGAGAAGATCGTAAAGCTGCTTCTGGAAAATGTTGATGCTCAGGAGTCGGAAAATATTCTCCTCGGACAGGCAGCAGGAAAGCAGGCAGTGAGACTGATCGGCGTGTATTCACCGGTTCACAGGATCGGAAAGACGTCTTATGCATTAAGGCTTGGAGAAGAACTGGCAGTGAATGCGAATGTATTATATCTCAACCTGGAACTGTATAGTGGTATTGGCGGACATTTTGCAGGAGAAGGACAGACGTTGTCGGATCTTTTGTATTATGCGAGACAGGAAAAGGGAAATCTTGGTTTATTTCTTACAACGATCGTGCAGCATAGAAGACATTTGGATTATGTACATCCAATGGCGGTCGCAGAAGACGTAAAGGCAGTAAGTGTACAGGAATGGAAAGATCTGCTTATGAAGATCGCAGAACAGAGTATTTATGAGATGATCGTACTTGATATTGATGAAGGACTCCCACAGGTATATCAGTTATTGCGGGTGTGTACAGAAGTACATGTTCCGGAGATAAGGGACTGTTATGCACAGGCGAAGATCAGGCAGTTTGAACAGGAACTTACGCTTCTGGGTTACGAAGATGTATTGCAGAAAATCAAAAGGAAGGATGTACATGATTGAGGCGGAACAGTTACATGCGAGGATTCTTGAAAAACTGGATCTGACAAGAGAAGTGGAAGATGAAGAACTGACCGGGATTATTTATCAGGTATTACAGGAAGCCGGGCAGAAAGAATATATTCCGTTGAAGATAAGGACAGCGCTTGGAAAGGAACTGTTTAATGCGTTCAGAAAACTGGATCTTTTACAGGATTTTCTGGAGGATGATGAGATTACTGAAGTGATGATCAATGGAGTACAGAGCATTTTCTATGAAAAACATGGAAAGCTGTATGAAGCAGAGAGACATTTCCTGTCCAGGGAGAAACTGGAAGATGTGATACAGCAGATTGTGGCGGGTTCAAACCGTATCGTCAATGAAGCATCACCGATCGTAGATGCGAGGCTGCCGGACGGCTCCCGAGTGAATGTCGTGCTTGCTCCGGTTGCGTTGAACGGACCGATCGTAACGATCCGTAAGTTTCCCAAAGATGCAATCACAATGGAGCAGCTGATTGCATGGGATTCCGTTAGCGAGGAAGTTACAGAATTTCTTGCTATGCTTGTAGTAGCAGGATACAACATATTTATCAGTGGAGGAACCGGTTCCGGGAAGACCACATTTCTAAATGCATTATCTCAATATATACCCAAAACAGAACGAATTATTACGATAGAGGACAACGCAGAGTTAAAAATACAGGATGTAAGCAACCTAGTCAGTCTGGAAGCCAGAAATGCAAATGTTGAAGGGAACGGAGCGATTACGATCCGTGATCTGATCAAATCGGCGTTGCGTATGCGACCGGATCGTATTATTGTCGGTGAGGTGCGCTCGGCGGAAGCAATAGATATGCTTCAGGCACTTATATGTACTATATAACAATTATATATATAACGTATATAAGGATGGAAAATATAGATTAGAGGGAAGGCATAGGAACGATATGAACATTAAGTATAGGTTATTGTGTAAAAGGTTAATAGAGGAAAGGAAGAGAGTAGGTGTCATTCAATATTATAATGTACTGTTCATAATGGAGTTATTGTCAGATAAAGACATATGGTTTTTTGAACAGTGGGTGAACGGTATAAATAACATATATATGAAGGATATACATAACTGGTGTAGAATGCATTTTGTTAAATATCACACTGTATTTGTTTACAGGAAAGAGTATCCGGTAAAAGCAAATATTTGGAATGGATATTCATATATAAGGTGGCGGATGGAGCGGATGATGAATTTGGAATAAGATAAAATAGTGCTTGCATGAAAGGGAGTCTTAGAGTAGGGTATTCTTTTGAAAGTATGGACAGAACGAAGGCTGAAGGCTCTGCGCTATTCGTTTGGCAGAGCCTGAGTATTGTCCTGATCCGTAGAAAATAAATCTAACTGACCTTCTGGAGTGGAACTTTGACCGGATTCATCTTCAGTTGATTGTTCTCTTTTTTTGGGTGTTTTATGAGTGTATAATTTCTCAAAAGGAAGTGAATACTTGGATTTTTTATTGTATTCTAGTAAAAGAGCTTCTGCAAACCCTAATGAACCGGCACGACGTTCTCTGGCAGTACGACTGATTTCTCTGACAGAGACACGTCCTACTTTTTCTTTAAATGTGTCATCTTTCATTGTTTCTCCATAAGCATTATCCAGACGGGCAATAGCATTAAGCATATTGGAGCTAAAGGACATAGGCGCGCCTTCCCATGTGGCAACGCAAAGGCGTAAAACACGATCAAGAGTGTGAAAACCATATTTTTCATAGATATTAATTAAAGTGGATACAGCACATATACCTCCGGGGCGAGAGGAAGAAGTAATAGAGAGATCATATGATTCAACAAGGTCACGAATAATAAGTTCTCTATCATTACCAGCTTCAATATTAGCCATGAATATTTCATAAGGTAGTAACGATTTGACATATTTCATCTGATTTGCAAAAATATCTGCTTCTTGAGTGTAAACAAGATCATCATAAACCATGCACCAGACAGGAGTTTCTCTTGATCCAGAGACGAGAGCGACAATTTCTATAGTGTGTTGTCCGTTGAACACATAATTTATCCCATCACGTCTACTTACTTTTACAGGGTTTATCTGATAAAGGTCAAAATTAGCTGCAGCACGCTGAACGTGTTTGATAGAAAGATTACGTTGGTAATCTTGATTTGAACATAAATTTTTAATAGGTATTTGCTCAAAATGCACTTGGGGAACAAACTTTTGTAAATCTTCGGTATTTCCATCCATAATTATATTTCCTCCAATTTTTTCAAAATATTATTTGTGGTTGATATTAGGCACATAAGCTGATATTTAAGCTTATATTTTGCTGTATCAGATGCAATTTTAAAATCTGAAACTTTTAATACTCTTTCGATAGAACTGTTCCATGAGGGAATCGTCAACGTAAGACTTGCAATTTCCGCATCTGGATCAAATTGTGGCAGATTGCGTATAGATGGAATAGAAACGGAAGATTCTTTCTTTAATATCGGTTTGGCGTAATTATTCCACAGTAATTCCCTTTTCATATCATGATAACTGAGATGTTCTATCTTTTCGGCAAGAAGGTAGTTATTTAGACTTAAAAGCTGCTCTTTTGATAATCCTGAAAGTTCAATAATATTAGCTTGGGAAATCCAAAGCTGACCAGAACGAACTCGTTTGACAAGATCCGGAACTTTTTCATCAATTATATCTAGTGCACTACTGTAAGCAGAATATTTGTAAACGGTAGCCATTGCTACATTACATTCTTCGGATATTTTTTTTGCTGCGATGCTTGCACCGGAAATATGAGATTTATTCGTAGATGAAAGTTGTCTTGAAACTAAAATTTTTTCAGCATCATATTTTTTCCCAATCAGGTATTTTTTATTGATATTGGTTAAATCCTCTCGTTTAAGTTGGTCAGTACATATCCATGAAATTACATCTTCTTTACTGGAAAAATGGAGTCTTTTTATTCGGAAAGGAATACTGTGTTTACGAAATAATTCATATGCTTCTATACCATTAATGACAATACCATTCCATGTGCAGATGGGGGTGTGATAGGAATGACATAATATCTGTTGCTCAAGTTGTTTATAATCTTTTTCACTGAGATATTGATACAAATTGGTGAATTCTAGTTTTGTTTTTAATGTATATATACTATAATTGCGCATACTCATCTCCCATTATTTCTGATTTGAATTCTGTTTGTGGCAGTTTTGTGATGATGTTATCCATGGAAAATAGAGCTATTTTCTTATCTGGGTAAATATTGCCTTCTAAACGAAAAATGTTAAATTTCTCCCAAGAAAGGTTAAGCTGGGAAAGTGAATATAGTAATTCTCGGCTGTACAATTCATAACTGTTACCATTGATGACAAAATAATCCTTAACTTTATGTGCCAATTTATCCTCTGCACAACTAGCCTTTATACCTATCATTTTTTGATCAGGATTAACAAGAAGTTGAATATATTCTGGGTTACCAATTTGACGGAGTGTATTGCGGTGGATTCGTATACGATTCTTTTTAAAGTCAATACATATTAGTGGATGGGAAGAGTGTTTGTTGTTCATAGGATTTTTCCTCACTTTCTGCTGTTGATGGTTCTTTTGCTTTTTCTATGGATTTATCAGTTGCCTTCTTCTTTTCTTGTATGTCAAATACTGCGTAGCCTTCAAATATATTGACTTGCATTGATTTCTGATGTTCTTCCACTGGAATACCGAATTGATTCTTCCATTCTTCAGGATAAGAAGGTGTCCTAGCAGTGGTTACAGTTCCATTGTCTTTTAGTGTACGAGGAAATATTTCAGGTGAAGTTAAATCGAAAATGAACAGTATTTCATTGCCAGAACGAATTAATTTGCCGAGAATCTTGTACCGATAATTAGGATTCCAATCCATGAGAGATATCACTTTAGCAAAGAAAATTCGACAGGTGATTTGTTTTGGCGAACGCTTTTTTCCAGAGGAACACCAACGAAAAGAGTCTTTTTCTTCTTCTCGACAGGGACGGACAGCCAGTTTTTTTTCAATGGGATTGACTAATATTTGCACATATTCGACATCGGGTAGCTTTTTTATGCAGGCGGTATTTACAGATACCTTGTAGTTATTAAACGTAAACGAAGGTTCGTAAATATGAGCGAAGAATTCGCCACGTACAACTTGATAACCGTCATAGCTGAAAGAATCATCGTCAATGACTTCCATTTGATTTGAGGGGCTGGGTGCGACTGTTATTGGCATAGGTGTGTTGATTTTCATCATATCAGAAGGTTCTGTAGTCATATTCCATTGATTTATAGGTTGCTCGCTCATTGGGTGTCTCCTTTAATTTCTGTAATAATATTCTTTATATTTTGTATAATGGTTTCTTTGGGAGTGGTTTGTAGCTCGGGTTCTTTATAAGGTTTACTTTCTGAAGCAGTTTGCCAGTTTTTGTCCACTGTAAATTCTGTTAATTCTGGCGCTTGAGACTGAGTATAGTAATTATTACCGAAGCTATTCATCCAGTCGGCAGGATAAGCTAACACACTCTTAGAATCAGATATTGTATCAGGCGTGTTGTTATTGGGGGCGGATACTTCGTTGGTACTTGTCGGGATTCGTATTTCTGTATCGTCCATGTTGAAAATAAGGACATTTTCATTATCTTTTTGGTGGGCAACTCCTAATATTCTATATTTGCATTTTTTGTCCCACTTAAATATCTCGTATAATGTTGGCAAAAATGCAGCACCGGAAATTGGTTTTGGAATAAGTTGACCATCTTTGAGACGTGACCACTGCACTTTATTTTTTGTTTCAGAGGAACATGGTCGAATAGCAAGTAGTTTTGAGCTCGGGTGTATTAGCATTTCGACAAATTTTATGTTTGGAAATTTCCGTATAGCATCTTTGTTAAAAGAGATCTGTTTATATGAAAAAGAAACAGAAATCCGACCAACCGAGGAGAAAAATTGTCCTCTAGCAACTTCATAGTCTCTTAAATCGAAGGAACCGGCGGAAGCAGTAATTGTATCAGGTGCATTCATATTTGCCGGTTTAAGGACGCTTTGAGATGCTTCAAAGTAGTCTCTGGATTTAAATCCAGACCATCTTGGATTAATGCTTATAAATCCACTTAGAGAGCCTTCTTGTATCACATGTAATTCTGGTAAAATCTCTTTATTTCCATATTTCGCATTTGTAATTAATTTTTGAACAGCTATGAAATCATCTCGGGAGATAATAGCTTCATGATGTCCGACTTTTCTGTATTGATTACGGTCTTGATTGTTTTTCCTTGATTTATGGTCAAGATAATTCGGAGTCCATGTTTTTCTCGCCAGAACATCCCCACAATGGCGTTCATTTTGAAGGATTTGTAGTATGGTACTGGATGACCAGACATCATTATTCTTTTTTGTTTTACAACCGAGTTCTGTCAAAGAATCAGCAATTTGTTGAGTACTACTTCCATTAAGATACATATAAAAAATAAGCTGCACAATTTTAGCTTCATGTGGATTGATTACAAGATCTCCATTTTCGTCTTGGTCATATCCGAGCAGAGGAGGTGTAAGGAATATTCCCCGACGAAAACGCATTTCAATGGAAGAATTCATAATTTCACTTTTGGTATGACTTTCTTCCTGCGCAAGTGTTGACATGAATGACAGAATCATTTCGCTTTTGGGATCAAGAGTATTTAAATGCTCTGTTTCAAAAAATACACCGACGGGTGGACGGAGTGAAGAAAGCTCTCGTACATATCGGATACAGTCAACAACGTTTCTTGCAAATCGGGATACACTTTTTGTTATGATTAAATCAATTTTTCCGCCTTCACAATCTTCAATCATTTTTTTGAATGCATCTCTATGTTGAAGCGAAGTGCCGGAAATGCCTTCGTCGGCATATATTTCTACAAGCATCCAATTCGGATTTTTATTTACTACATCCTGATAATGATTTTTCTGTAATTCATATGAGGATGTTTGGCGTGGATCATCCGTAGATACCCTTGCATATACAGCTACTCGTAGTTTTTTTTCTGTTTTAAAAATATCCTCTGGTGGAAGTGCCGGAATTACTTCCAGTTCTTCTGGATCAATACCTTTGTATCTTTGCCGGATTCTGGCTTTCTGTTCATCAATATTACTGCTTCGTTCTTCACTTTCTTTCATCAATAGCGACATCCTTTATAGTTGATATAACTATCATAGAATTTTTGGATTGAAAAAGACATAAACCATCGGTTAAGTGATTAACGGATGGTTTATGTAGAAATAGATATTTGATTGTTATTGAATGATTTAATAATCATTCGGGTTATCAGCATCGTAATTGTGTTTTGAGGATAGATGCCAATCATTGATTCGTAAAATGTTTTTTATGGCTGAAAGAACCTCGAATATGTAACGTTTTTCAGTGCTGGTACAATCTGCCATTAATAAATCAATGTCAGTTTGATATTCCGTAGGATTGTATAACAAGTTCCCATAGAGTAATTCATCAATAGTAATTTCAAGTGCGTTGCTAATTTTGATTAAAGATTCTAAACTGGGTTTACGCTTGGCATTTTCAATATAGCTTATATAAACAGTAGAAAGATCAGCAATTTCAGCCAGCTCCTCGGCAGATAATCCTCGTTGTTTGCGGGTTTCTCTTATACGTTTGCCTATAAGTGCATAATTTATTTCCATGTCCTCACCTCCTTTCCATCACAACTTGACTTTCTTGTGTTGTAGATAGAAAAAATGGTGAGCTATACAACAGCAATTGGTTGTATAAAGAGAAGTATATCATATGTATATAGCAAAAAGAAGATTGTCGATTGATGGGAGAAAAAGGCGATAAGTTGTAATTGAACAACAGCGAAAAAAGGGTTATCATTTATGTATTAAAAATTATGTCTGGGAGGAAAATACATGGCAGATAAAGAGGAAATCAAAACACTGGAGGAATTAGAGGAAAAAGGAAGAGTACTGCGGGAGTACAAAGAAAAATTCCGGCAGATGTGCCAAGAGAATAAAATGATAAAGGGTTCGACAGTGCTGAAACTATATGATAAAATTGAAGAAATACAAAGAGAATATGAGCATTTAGATAATAAGCTGACATTAATGGAATACAACTTTATATAGTTCTATTTTTTTTGTTTTAATACTACTGTTTCCCTTAGTAAATACTTGTAAGATACATCTCTAATAATTTTGCGGATTTCTAGTTACAATTAAGGTAACTACTATCGGAAAGAGGTGTATTTACTTGCGTACAGAGGATTATATTGCGGACAATATTATAGCTTTATGTAAAAAACGTGATATGAGTAAATATCGGCTGTCACAATTGACTGGTATATCTCAATCTTCGATTGGAAAAATTATTGCTAAAGAAAGTTTACCAACTATGCCTACTGTAGAAAAGATATGTGATGCACTGGGAGTAACAATGGCACAATTCTTTGCCGGAATGGATGTTCCAGTAAGCTTATCAGAATCACAACAAGAGGTTCTGAATATTTGGAATAATCTTGATGAAAAAGAACAGAATGTAGTGATACAAATACTCCGGGGACTTCAAAAATAAAGGAAACAGTTGTAACGAAAATGTTGACTGTTTCTTTTTTTATGGAGTTGAGAGATTATGGTGATTGAAAAGAAATATTATGATATTGCACAGCATGAATTGGAAGAAATGCAAAGAGAAATTAATGAAGAAAAAGCGCAAATGTCAGAAGAAGAGATACTAGAGGATAAAAAATGGCATGATGAACAATTGGAAACAATTATTAAAAAGGCAGAAGCTCATATGCGTCGTTTTAAGAAAGTTCCAGATCCTCAAAAAGTAGTGAAATTCACTTTTTTACAAAAAGATGCATTGGAAATTGCACGAAATATGCAGATGAATATAAAAACTGAGCGTAAAGAAGATGATTTATGGGGGACGATAGAAATGTCATTTAATAATATGTGGTTTTTAGATTCGGCTCCTAGTGAATGGAAAGATATTTGGAATAACTTGCTGAAAGAAGCTCAGAGAGTGTATATAGAAGCAAAAGATAACATGATTATGTATCAATATTATTATGATTTGGCGGTAGAAGTTCCTTGTGTGCAGACACAATACAAATAATGATATATGAATGCTGTTCTGTAATAATTTTATGATATACTGTGGATATGATATGTAAAAATAGTCGGAGAAAGATTTGTGAATGCACGATTATTTAGGAGGAAAAAAGCATGACAGATGCAGAACAAAGAGAGGCTGCCCGTCAATTTGTAAACCGATGGATGGGAAAAGGGAAAGAAGATGAAGATGGACGTTCTTATTGGATTGATTTATTGACGAATGTTTTGGGAATGGATAATGTGACAGAACGTTTGAACTTTGAAAAGAAAGTTGTAATTGATGGAAATACAAAACGTATTGATGTGTATATTCCTGAAACACGAGTAATTATTGAACAGAAGAGTCTTGGAAAAGCATTGGATCAGAAAATCAGGAATTCAGGAGATGTTGATCTTACTCCATTTGAACAGGCAGACAGATATAATGGAAAGCTGACTTTTGATGAAAGAGCTCGGTGGATTGTTACGTCAAATTTTGCTGAAATTTGGATTTATGATATGAACCAGAAACAGCCAGAACCGACAAAGATTGCTTTAGATGAATTACAAAGCAAATATCCATTGTTGGACTTCTTGGTGAAAAAGGAAGTAAAGACAATATCGCATGAAATGGAAGTATCAATAAAAGCAGGAGGTATTGTTGGGCTTATTTATGATGCGTTTTTAAAACAATATCGTATACCAGATATTAAGGAAAAGGATGAAACACTTGAGCAGAGAGAAAAAAGAGAGCATAAACTAAAGAGCCTGAATGCTTTATGTGTGCGAATTGTTTTTTGCTTGTATGCAGAAGATGCTGGTATTTTTGGAAAGAGAAATATGTTCCATGATTATTTGGAAACATATGAAGTAAAGGATTGCCGGAGAGCTATAATAGAATTATTTAAGATATTGGATACACCTGTATCAGAGCGAGACGAGTATTTAGAGGAAGAACTTGCTCAGTTCCCGTATGTAAATGGTGGGTTATTTGCTGATGAAACTATTGAGATACCACCTTTTACAGAGAAAATTAAAGAATTACTTCTTACAAAAGCGTCAGAAGATTTTGACTGGAGTGATATTTCTCCAACTATATTTGGAGCGGTATTTGAATCTACATTAAATCCTGAGACCAGACGTTCAGGAGGAATGCATTATACATCTATTGAAAATATTCATAAAGTTATTAGTCCTCTTTTTTTGGAAGATTTGCAGAAGGAATTTGATAGTATTAGAGCAATTCAAGTGAAGCGTACCAGAGATAAAAAATTGGAAGAATTCCAAAATAAATTGGCATCACTTACATTTTTTGATCCTGCGTGTGGTTCCGGAAATTTCCTTACAGAAACATACCTGTCGCTTCGTCGTTTGGAGAATGAGGTGATAAAGGAAAAAGTTGGCGGACAAATGACATTGGTAGAGGTAAATAATCCAATTAGAGTTTCTATTCAGCAATTTTATGGAATAGAGATTAACGATTTTGCAGTTACAGTTGCGAAAACGGCTTTATGGATTGCAGAATCTCAAATGTTGGAAGAAACGAAAAATATTGTGTATGGATTTAATGACGATTTTCTTCCTTTAAAGACATATGTAAATATTACAGAAGGAAATGCATTAAGAATTGATTGGAATGATGTAATTCCTGCAGAAAAATTATCGTTTATAATGGGAAATCCGCCATTTGTAGGAGCACGTTGGATGGCGTCGGAGCAGAAGGAAGATGTTGAGAAGATATTTGAAGGATGGAAGAGTATAGGAAATCTTGATTATGTTAGTTGCTGGTATAAAAAAGCGGCTGACTATATGGGAAATTATAATATCAGAGCAGCATTGGTATCAACTAATTCAATTACACAGGGAGAAAGTGTTTCGATTCTCTGGAAACCGCTTTTTGAATCAGGTGTACACATTGATTTTGCATACAGAACATTTATATGGGATAGTGAAGCGTCAATAAAAGCGCATGTTCATTGTGTAATTGTTGGCTTTAGCAGAGCTGTAAATAATAAGCAGAAAATAATTTATTCAGGTGAGAACGCAATTCCGGCGAATAATATTAATGGATATTTGCTTGATGCAGAAAATATATTCATTGAAAAAAGAATGAAGCCATTGTGTAATGTTCCTGAAATAGCATTAGGTGGGCAAGCAATTGATGGTGGATTTTTAATATTGACGGAAGAGGAAAAGGAAGAGTTTTTGGAAAAAGAACCACAGGCTTCTCCGTTTTTTAGACATTATATGATGGGAAAAGATTTTATTGATCGAAAGCCGAGATATTGTATTTGGCTTGTTGGAGCTGATCCTGGATTATTAAAAAAATGTCCGATGATATTAGAACGAGTGAATAAAGTACGTGAATTTAGACTTAGTAGTACAAGAGCGAACACAAAAAAAGCGGCTGAGAATCCAACTTTATTTGCATCAATACTTGAACATAAAAATCAATATATTGCGATTCCCAAAGTTTCTTCTCAGAATCGTAGATATATTCCAATGGATTATTTAGATGGTGAAATTATTCCGGGAGACAAATTATTCACTATGCCCAATGCATCATTTTATGAATTTGGTGTATTGATGTCGAATGTTCACATGGCATGGATGCGAGCAGTGTGTGGAAGATTAAAAAGTGATTATAGTTATTCAAACACAATAGTGTATAACAATTTTCCGTGGCCTGTAGTAACGGAGAAGAATCGGGAACAAATTGAAAAATCGGCACAGGAAATTTTGAAAGCAAGAACATTATATCCTAGTAGTAATCTTGCGGCTTTATATGATCCTTTAACAATGCCAGCCGAGTTACGACGAGCACATACTGCAAATGATAAAGCTGTTATGGCTGCGTATGGCTTTAGTACAAAAATGACGGAAGCAGATTGTGTGGGAGAGTTGATGAAATTATACCAGAAAATGCAATGATAAAAGTTTATAGAGCTGTTTTTTGCTCAAAGTAAAATATTTGAAAACATAGAATATTCCAAATCCATAAAAGATGAATGAAAACCAATATGGGAATTTTACATGTGTTACAAAATTTGTAAAATTTTCATATTGGTTTTTTTGTAATCTGTAAAAATTATAAATTTGGATATCGAGTAAGGTTTCGGATTTTTGATTTTTATGTATTTTTCAATTTTGGATATGGCTCCGAAATTGGCAATTTTGCGGAAGTGTATCCACACTTCCTGTCCTTGCTATTTTTTAATCACATGGTGATTTCACAGGGATATAGGGCTGTTTAGCCTATTTTTTCTCCCTGTGCTGTGACCGAAGAAATTCGAGGAACCAATTATATATTTATGCTGAATGTGAGGAACTGGGGAGCACAATCCTCAGCAAGATTCCAACATCCGAAAAATGCCGTATTGCTAAAATAGCGATATGGTATTACCGGGGTGGATCTTGCTCTAATGTGTACAGTAACCTCGGCATAAATAGAAAGAATGGGTTTGGGGAATCCCCAGCAAGATAAAAACCTGATGAAAGAACATTTGTCGGAAAGACAATATTGTTAAACACAGGTGGATCTTGCTTTAGAAAATGATTTGCCATAATGAGTTAGAATATGGGAGGAGGAAGCGTTAAAAAAAGAGAGAGCCATAAGCAACTCTCTCTGTGATAAAATCAAAAAGTTATAGTATCAGTGATTCGGTAAGATTACAAAAATCCTTAACAGGAATATTTTCTTTAAGTGGTAAAGCTGTCTCTAAAAAGGTTTCGTCTGCAAATCTTTCGAGTTCAGAATCAAAATATATAATTGAAGCATTTGTATTTAATTGGTATGGTGGAATTGTAACAAAATAATCATAATCTTCGTAAGAAGGAGTGGCGCAAGAAACTTTGATTTTTCCGCCCAATTTCAATTTTGCAAATTCTCCATAAATGGCAGTTAAGGCTTTTTTTCTTTCTTCATCAGAAGTAATTCTATCTACATATCTAATATACCAATAATCTATATTTCCCTCTTTTAATTCAATTAAATAATCGTATGATCTGGGTGTTCCGGATTTTATTGTCCATTCAACTTTATGCAGACTTGTCATCATGGAAAGTCCACGCATTAAGGTAGAAAAAAATTTTTCATGCACCTGAACAGTAGAGAGATCCAGAGAAAATCCATTGTCTGCAATTATCTTTTTCCGTTCCCGTATTTTCTTAGAAGAATATCCCGTTGCATCATATAATTCTTGGATAAGTTCTGGATCATCAATGGCTTTTGCAATTTTATCAATAGTGCTTTTATATGGTCTTCCAGATCGGGCACCGTTGAGCATTCGTGAAATGGTTGCATTATTTAAGCCTGTTTGTTCAGATAATTCTTTTTGTGTTTTTTTCTGTAAAATGATTTGAAGTATATTGATGAATCTTTCCTGATCGTAAACGCTGTCAGGATTTATTAGTGTGCCTGAATTTGATATAAATTCGTTCATTCAAATCTCCTCTTGACTTCTTTGACTTTGTATAAATTGACTTCTTGTATTTTATCTTATCAATTATATCCCTAAAAATCAATTTAAAACATAAAGAAATCAAAAAATGCTTTATTGATATTCCTTTAAAAGTCAAAGAAGTCAAAAACGTAATTGACATTTTGACATCTTTGTGTATAATGTAAATAAAGAAGTCAAAGAAGTCAAACAAATCGAAAAGAAAGGAAGGAGGGCTGTG
The DNA here is from genome assembly GCF_014287705.1 of Dorea hominis. NCBI lineage: Bacteria > Bacillati > Bacillota > Clostridia > Lachnospirales > Lachnospiraceae > Dorea > Dorea hominis. The sequence goes on from NZ_JACOOY010000017.1 coordinate 32,065, forward strand.
GATTGAAATATAGGGTTGTTTCGGTTTTGAAAGATAATAGACCACGTTTTTTGATTATTTCTGATATTGAAGAAATTGAAATCCTTCCATCAAAGTATTTGAAGCATCTGGATCAGATTAATGCTTCTCCGAATACTGTAAAATCCGCAGCCTTCGCACTTTCATATTATTACAATTATCTGCAGGAGCAAACGATAGGATTGGATGAGATTACATTGCTATCCTATTCAGAGCAGAATAAACATTTTATTGATTTCTTGTATTGGGTTAAGAGTGGAAAGCATACTGAGCATAATACACAGACGAGCAATAAGACCTGCAATATGTATCTTGGTGCAGTCTTCAGATACTACCAGTTTTTGGCACTGGAAGATGTCTTGCCAATGCTTAAAGTCTTACGAGTAAAAAAAGTATCATATTTTGACAGTATGGGAGTAAATCATCAAAATGCAGTGAATTCGTTTAAAGGTTTCTTCAAAGAAGAAGAATCTAATCTGGAAGAAATAACATCCGAAGAAATACAGGAGCTGATAAATGCCTGTACGAATGATAGAGATCGATTGCTGATAGCAATGATGGCAGAAACCGGTCTTAGATTAGGGGAAATTCTAGGAATCCATTATACCGAAGATATTGATTTTGAAAGAAGGACGGTTTGGGTAAGGTATCGTGAATCTAATACCAACTTGGCAAGAGCAAAAAATGCAGAATATAGAATGGCTTTGTTAAGTAATACAACTTTTGAGTTCTTGGTTAAGTACATTTCTGATAATCGAAAAAGTCTGATGAACTCGGAGTATCTATTTACAAAATTAACTGGAAAAAACAAAGGAGAGCCATTAGATGCGGATTCTGTGTATAGCATGTTGAAAAGGCTATCCAAAAAAACGGATATCAATTCCCATCCGCATCAGCTCCGACACTATTTTGCGGAGGAAAGAAGAAAAGAAGGATGGGATTTGAATGACATTCGTTTTGCCTTGGGGCATAAGAAAGTTGAAACTACCATTAAATACTTGGGTGAAAATAATGAACGATTGATAGAAGCGACAGATCAATACTACTCAAATAATGAAGATTTATACCAAATTGCAGATTTTCTGTAAAAGGAAGGAGGGATTACCTTGGCAGTATTAAAAATTGTTCCGAAGTTATATCAGGAAAAAATATCTGAAAAATTAAAGGAAGAAATATCTTTAGTTACGACTGGAGAAGCAAAATACTATAACCGGTTATACAAATTTTTTCAGTATACAGATATACAGTGTACTGCAGATATTAACTATGAAACGAGAAAAATGTATATGGATTCTCTTGAAAAAGAGGATATTTCAGAAAAATATAAAGCGGAATTACTGAGCTTATTTGATCGTTTAAAAATAGAAAATATGCCGAATGTCTATTCACAGGGAAAGCCCTTCTCTGTAGAACAGGAGTTTTTTAAGCAAGACAAATTGTTTTTGCTGTATGTCCCCAATAAGAAGAAAGCACAATCTTTCCGTCAGGTGGTCGATAAGAATGATTTGTTATGGGACTTAACGAGGATACATTCATCACAGTTGGTGCGACAGACAAAAATATTGCTGTGTGAAATTCTGAATATGGATAAGGTACAAAGACATCGAAGATATTTTTTAGAACCATTAAAAGCACTTGTACGGTTTTGCGATAAGTACGGAATAGATGATATTGAAGAAATGGAACAGGCAGATGAAAACAGATTTTATCTGTATTTAAACAAGGAGTCAGAAATTATAAAAAAACAGGCTTCTAAGATTGTTGAGTTTGCGAGAAGAACGTTATTTCTAACAGATTCAGAGATAAATTGGCAAGCATGTATCTGGTATATGGATAGGTTTCAGTTTGATAAATCAAGAATCAATGCCAGTTCACCTGTTAAAAGTCTTTCATTTATTAATATTTACGAAAAAGAAAATCGTTGGTATTTACAATTATACGCAAAATATTTAGTTGGGATATCTGATCTGTCTTTATCAAATATCCGAAATACAATAAGTTTTATTTCACAATTTTTAAAATATCTGGATGGACAGAGTAAGAAAGTAACTGAACTGGAGATACAAGATATAGCGGATTATGTATCTATTTTGGATGTGTCCGATATTAAATATTCCACGTTTAACCGATATATAACTCATATACATACATTTCTACAGTTTTTGAAAATGAAAAATATTGAAGTGTTGAAGTTTTATCCGGAACGATTTTTAAAAAAAGGTTTTCCAGAACACAACGAAAGAAGTGTTCCAGAAAAAACAATTGCTCATCTGATTAAGGAGTTGCCGGCATTCCCAGAGCATTTACAGTTGATGTATTTGATTTTGTTTTGCACAGGAATTAGGAAAAGCGAGGTTTGTACAATAAAATCGGGAGCCTTTTATTCACAAGGCAATGAGAATTGGATGCGCATATATCAAAGCAAAATGCGGAGGGAAAAAGTCATTCCTGTTCCGAGTTTATTGGTTGGACTGGTGAACGATTATGAAAAAAAGTACGGAATAAAAAATGGGGAGTATTTATTCAAAAATAAAAAAGGTGGTGCATTTAATGGACAGACATTTTCAAATCAGATGATTCGGGAGTGTAAGGCTCGTGGGATTGCCTGTGGAGATTATATCTTTAGAGCACACGATTACAGACATAACCTTGCAACTTCAATGTACGGAAATGGAGTTTCTATACAAGGGGTACGAGATTATCTGGGACATTCAAGTGAGAATATGACAAAACAGTACATTGATTTCATGCCGGAACGTATTGTATCGGCTGAAGATAAATATTTTTCAAGAAATCAGTCATTTAAATTGAAAGGAGTAGAAGATGATGAAAGGTAATATTAATTTGATTTCTTATGACTGTTATCAACAAGCTACAGAAAAACAGTTGGCTGGGCTGAAATGGAAGGAAAACAGGGTGTACTACATATCAGAGATTCGTAATGAAAAGATACAGGATGAGATTTATGGGTATATCGATGATAGATGTAGACGTTTATCATTATCAACAGCCGTAAATGATATTTACAGATTTGATCTGTTGAAAGAATTTCTGAATGAGAAGTGTACAAGCTGTAGCAGCATTACTGATAAAAAATGGGAAGAACTGGAGAGAAGCTATAAAGCATTTTTATATAAAAAAGGATTGGCGCTGTACGTTAGAAGAAATAGACCGGATAGGCGGAATGTTGAGCAACAAAATAGCGCTCAGGTTTCTTTTCTGAAAATGTATTATGAGTATGTTGTGAAGTGTAAAACAGCAGATATTCCAGAAAATGAAAAAGATGTATGGGATATGAGAAAGCTGGATATTGTGCCAAGGAGTAATCCGATTCGTGGAAGATATAGATTAGATTTTCGTGAGATTAGGCAGAGAGAATTTAAAGAGATAATAAAGAGAATATTGTATAGCCACTGCCAGACAAAAGCAATGGGTAGTATAAAAGGCGAATTGTGTGGATTCCGTCGGTTTGCTAGATTTATGTATGATCGGTTTCCAGAAGTAAAGCATTTTACAGAAATTAGCAGGGATATGATAGAAGATTATCTGGTTTATATAAAAACGGATACCGGTCTTACATCAGTCAGTTACACAACAGAACTGTCGGTTTTGGATAATCTGCTGGATGAAATTGGGCGGGAACTGGAAATAGAAAATTTATGCAATCTTTTTCTGTCCAGTGATTGCAGAGCATATGACAACGCTTTGCCAGAAGCGTATTCAGATGCAGAAATCAGGAGATTTAATAGTGCATTAACAAAATTAAAGCCCCAGTTAGGAAGATGTCTAATAATACATCAGATGCTCGGTACAAGAATAGAGGATACGTTGACTTTGCGAAGGGATTGCTTATCTGAGAAATCTGGGCATTATTTTATAACTATTCTCCAGCATAAAACAAGGAAATACAAAAGACCAGTCAGCAATCAGCTGGCAGAAGTGATTAGAAAAGCAATAGAAGTTTCAGAAAAGGACCATCCAGATTCAGAATATATTTTTTTGCAAGATAATGGGAAATTATATACAGATTCAATGCTGAAATATCATGTAAATATCATGATTTATGAAAATGATATCAGGGATGATAATGGAAATTATTTTGAGTTTCGTACACATCGTTTTAGACACACTTTTGGAGTAAAACTTACAGAAATGAAATTAGATGATGATAGCATTGCAAGGCTGTTGGGGCATAAGGATACACGAACCATACCACATTATCGGCGGTTAAGAAACGAAGCATTAGCGGAGGATACAAAGGCTGTACGAGATGAAATGAATGAATTATTAGCACAATACAGGAGGGAAAAGGAAAATGCAGAAACACGATAAAATGGTAGCACTGGCAAAAGAAAAAAGTGCGGAAATGACGGAAACAGCAATAACAGCTATTGAAACAATGTATAGAAAAAATATAAAAATTTCAGTTGCTGAACTTACAAAATTAACAGGACTTTCCAGAGGTTTTTTCTATAATAATCCGAATGTGAAACAGGTCATGATGGAATTGAAGGAAAAACAACAGGGAATGATATTGCGAAATCCTAAAAGCGATGCTATTGCAAAAGCACAGGAAGCACGGATTAAGAGTTTAGAACAGAAATTATTCGATAGTGTTCCGAAAAACGAATATGAGAATCTACAGAAAAAATATGAAGAATTACAAGTGAAATATAGTCAAATGAAAAAGGGAACACTGTTGAAGATGTACGACCAATTATAGGAAGAAAAGGAGAATATTTTATGCAGAACGAAATTTACGATGAGAAAAATGGACTTACTTATATGTTATGTGGTGATTATTATTTGCCGGAATTGGCACTTAAAGATATTGAACCAACATATGGGAAATATGGGATGCTTCGTAAAAGCTATTTACAGGAACACAGAAGGGCAAAATATCAAATATTGTTGTTACAAGGAAAACTTGTTGAGCATTTGAATCAGATTGATGCAGAAGCAAGGGATAGGGAAGAACAATTAGTAAAACAGATGATGGAGAAACAAGGAATTACAGAGAAATTAAAAAGACAGGACAACATGGAATGGACTAGGAGGATGAATACCATTTGTCATGATGCAGAAGAGATGATTTTGACGGAAATGATATACACGAAAGGATAATGAACTGTATTGGATAGCAAGAATTTTGCAGCCCGGATAGCAAAAAAGTGGAAGTCCGGATAGCAAAAAAATGGAAGTCCGGATGGCAGGATTCTTGCTGTCCGGAAAGATAAAAAAGTGAGGGATTAAAAATGTTGGTTAAGTACATAATAAAAGTGTTTTTGTGTTTGATTCTTGTAGTAATGACATTGATTTGCTGGTTATTAAAAATTCCTATGATGTTGGGAAATATTTTTCTTTACTTTTTATCAATTATATTTATTCTGACAGGTGTTTTGAGCTATGGATTTGCATTGGAATCTGCAAGAGAATGTGGTCGAATGATAATAATTGGGATGGCATTTGGTGCAATACCAGACTTTGTCCCATTTTTGGGAAAAAGTTTAGAGACATTGGTTGACAAACTGTTGAGTATGATAAATGAATGAGAAAGTCGATATGAAAGAGGGCTGTGAAAGGTTCTCTTTTCTTTTTGCAACTGTGAAATGGCAAGATAATAACGTTATATACATTGTGTATTAAGTACAGATATTGTATTTCTGCATGATGGGAACATAGGGAGTCCATATAATGGTCGGAATATTAACTACCTATTATGGGGTGAGTATAAGGTGTATAGGGTAAAAATGTGTGGACAAATAGAACTGGATATACAGTGAGAGGTGGAAAGTGTGTATGAGGTCAAAGGAAAAAATAACAAAAGAAATTGTATTGATTAGATACTACAATGTATTATTTTATTTGTTTTTTGAGATAGGGATAGACGATTTTAAGAAACAATGTTTAGTAAGCTGGGTGGCATCAGCAGAAGGTATGAGAATGAAACAGATAAAGGAATGGTGCTATTTCCAGCATATTTCATTTAAGACTAAATTTATTTATAGAAAAGATTTCCCATTTAGAGCTAATTTATGGAATTTATATTCATATGGAAGATTTAAGATTGGTTTAATGCATAGAAAAATAATTTGTTTGTTTTAAACTAAAAGATATTGAAAATCCACTTTTTTTATAAGATAATGATAACATGATTTATTAAGGATTAAAATTTTGGAGCATCTTCAATTAAAGTGAAAGATTCAGAGAAATCTTATATTATGTACTAAGTGGATATAATGTTAAAAGAAGTTGTGTGTGTAAATTATTAATATAGAGTGGAGAGGGATAGGAGCTGATTTTGTGAATAGTAATTTGAAAATTCTTGGTGCGTTTGAATCTGGAATTAAAACCGATGTAGCAGAGCAATTTGTTCAGAAATTTTTGAAAAAATATGAGAATGTTGAAGGTGAGTTATATTTAGGATATCCAATATATATTGATGAGGTAGCAAATAGAAGAGTATGTGTGGATATGGCATTAGTGTCTAAAATCGGAGTTTATATCATCAATATTTTAACAGAGCCTGTAGTGAAATATGGGGAAATTCAAGATGATATTTATGCTAAAGTAGAAACTAAATTTAAAAAGCAGAATTTTTTATTTAAAAAGAGAAAACTTATTTTTGATTTTTATACTTTAACGTATTCTGTAACACCGATTAAAGAAGAAGAAGATTACCCATTAGCTCAAAATGTCGATGATATAATGGATTTTATTGAGCAGACAAGAGAAGAACAAGAATATGGGGATGATTTATACAGAAAAATTTTGTCGGGACTTCAGGAAGCGTATGGGATAAACACCTATAAAGAAAGAGAAAATGTAGAAGAAGGAACCAAAGCCTATGCAATTAATCAGATGGCATCGTTAATCGAAAAATATGATAGTGCACAAATGGAAGCTATTTTGTCGGATGCTACGGGAATTCAACGTATTAGAGGAATGGCAGGTAGCGGTAAAACAATTATTTTAGCAAGAAAAGCTGTAGAATTGCATACAGCACATCCAGAATGGAATATAGTTGTTACCTATTCAACCCGATCTCTTAGAGGTCAATTGGAAGCTCTAATAGAAAGGTTTTATGCTGCAAAAAATGATGGTGCTAAATATAATCCAGAAAAATTGAAAATTATGCAGTCGTGGGGATCAGCAACTTCCAAAGGAGTATATTATGAAGTGTGTTTACGTCATGGTATTGCACCGATGAATTTTTCAGAAGCTAGAGCGAAATATGGGAAAAGTGCAAATCATTTTTCAAGATTATGTGGAGAATTGTTATCATCAATTAAAAATTTTCAAAAAATGTATGATTGTATTTTGATAGATGAAGCACAGGATTTTGATAAAAATTATTTACAATTGTGTTTGAAAATATTGGATAAGAATCAGCGATTAGTATATGCGTATGATGAGTTACAAAAGTTGAATGAAGAGGCAATGCCCAATCCAGAGCAAATATTTGGGAGAAATATTGATCATGATACCCCATTGGTTGTTTGCTATAGAAACCAAGGGAATGCAATAGTAACTGCACATGCCATTGGTATGGGGTTATATCGAAAAGAGGGATTGTTACAATTACCGAGTTCATCATCTGTGTGGGAAGCAATTGGATATGTTAGTGATACTCCTATTATAGAGGGACAAGAAGCAACTTTATATCGGACAAAAGAAACAAGCCCGGAGTTGTTAAAAACCAATCCTAACGAAGTTATTCAATTTTGTGGATATAAAAATTATAAAGAAATGTATAAAGCTCTTTTGGACATGTTGAAATCAGATTTAGAGCAAGAACAATTGCTCCCTAGAGATATCATGATTATTGATATGGATACGTTTGAATACAGTAAAAATTGTATAAGGTTATCTAATATCCAGTCGGAGTATAATTCGGTTGCTTGGGATGATGAATTTAATTATGATGAGGATAAAGAAATATATAAATTTAAAATTCATACAGCTGGAGCAGCAAATCCAGAAGATTTTTTTAGAGAAGATTCGGTTGTTTATTCTAGCGTAAGAAGAGCAAAAGGTAATGAAACATATATGGTATATATTGTAAATGCTCAAAAATGTGTTAATTCTTTACAAAGAAGGTCGGATAGGAATGCGCTGTTTACTGCCGTTACACGTTCTAAGGGTTGGGTAAAAGTTTTGGGATATGGAGAAGATATGACGGTCTTGCAAGAGGAATTTGAAGAAATAAAAAGACAAGATTTTAAACTCCATTTTGATAAATATCCAACTAAAGAAGAACAAAAGCAAATTTTCTTGAATAATCAAGATGTAGCGGCAAAAGACATACAGACTATCGATAAAACAAAAAATTTAATTGGAAAGCTTACGGGAAATGGTAATGTTACAAAAATCCAATTAATGCAAGAGTTATTTGGAATGAGTAAAGAGGAATTGGCTAAGCTTCTTGAGGGAGGCGAATAACATGCCTGCCTCTAAGATGGTAAAGCATATCTTAGATGATATGAAAAAAACAAATGAAGAATTATGGAAAAAGGGAATTGTGCGTGATGCAAAAGGAGCATCTGTAAAACAAACAGGAAGTGATTCTTGGGAAATATCTTTTTCGGGGAAAAACGATAGTGGAAGTATTATATTGGATAAGCATATAACTGCAACAAGAATTATTGAAGTATTACTTGAAAATTTACAGTATACATTGCTACTATATGATAAAGGCATAATTCAAGCAGAATATGAAATTTCAAATGATAAAATTGTAAAAGAACGATTAGTTTTTATGAAGAAGCATAATAAAATTTGGGACTTCAAAGAAATTGAAGCATATGAAGCAGAAGATAAAGATTGGTTTATGGAGGAAGAAGGAGTCCCGATTATGCTTAGAATTGATTATGCTCCAGATGATCATATTGAAGGCGAACATGCAGCCACTCATTTAACATTATCCAATCAAGAATGTTGTAGAATTCCAATTAAAGGAATTGTGACGTTCTCCGAATTTGTTAGATTTGTTTTATTACATTTTTATGATATAAAACTGGATAAAGCGGTTTTCCGTTTTGATGAAGAAGATACGATTACTAGTTTGGAAAAACAAATGATGCATATAAATTGGATTTGATTATTGCTCTTGTGATAGGAATTACATGGCGATTAAAACAAAAAGATATTTCGGTATGATGAGATATCTTTTTTATAAAAGATTTCGGAAATTTAGATAGTGGATTTTGGGGTTGGTAAACGCCAAACCATTCGTCTCTAATCTGCGTAAATGCTAGTTTTTCCTATATTTTCAAGTAGTTTTCAACTTTTATTGAGTTGCACTTATTTCTGGGAATTTATACTAATCTGCTGGTTTCAAATTTTGCATAATTTGTAAATGAAAATTTTACTGGTATCTGGTATCAATGCTAGACTTTACTTACGCTTATGTGAGATATTTATCTTTTTATTATTTTAGTATAGATAATATAAATGAAAAAAATGAATAAGAATATTACTTCTCCCGTTGCTATTCCATAAATAATTTGATTTACTATATCATTGTATGATGAAAAGCAAAGAAAGAGCAAAATGACAAAAACAAAGCTACTTTCTAAAATCATTTTGACATCTTTTGATGTCTTTTTAACACTATCGATATATTCCGTTAGTAATACTATAAGAGATTTATTTTTTAAAAAAGTTTCTACAGAAATATACGAACCAATCAAAACACTTATAGCAATACTGGAAACAGTTAGGTATTCACTTGAACCACATTGTATAGATATTATTCCTCCCGATATTGCAACACAAATATAAGATAATATTATCGCCCAATGCTTATCGCTCACTTTTAATTCGTTTTTTGGACATATCTTTTCAAAAAATATATTAACTGTCCAAATACTAAACAACAAGTATAATGCACTGAATATGGAACTAAGTTCACTACATACATCATTAAATATCAAAGAAATAAAGATATATGCAAATGAAGACATAAACATAAAAAAACAATATAGTATTTTTTGTGTCGGTGCTTTGATACAATTAATCAGTCTATAGACTATTTTTACCTTTTGAAAAACGCAATAGGTAAATAAAAACATTATAAATAGTGTTATTATCAGTGATATAAAATAATATTTATTCATATATCTACACTCCATTCGCTATAAATATTATCAGAATACGGTAACAACTATAAAATAAGTTTATAAATGATCAATATGGATAAGTATATCATTTTCAATTTACAACTACCATAAAAATCCTTATAAATAGCTTACTTTTTCGGTGTTCTCTGTAACGTATAACTTTGTGAACTGTCTGCGCTTTGGTTTCTTTTATTCTTCAACCCAGCATCTTCTTGCCTTTACACACCATTCACCATCTGTATCCATATAGTTGTTCCTAATAGCTTTTTAGAATATCTCAGAAATGCGCAGACTAGGTCTAGGAGAGTGGTTTGACGTTTACATTGTTTGGGAGCTTGAAATATAGTATAATTTTTAGAAATATTATATAAGGAGAAATTTATATGGAACACAAATTTAGAAAAGTAGTGGTAATATTTATTGATATATTAGGTTCTCAAAGTAGGAGTAACTTTGAAGAATGGTATAATATTATGAGCATTTTTAATAAAATGGTAAAACGAGAAAAGGATTTAGACGAAACTCATACATATCTTTCCGACTCTCTTCAATGCCATCCTTATAATCATAAATGATATACGCACAATCAGAAAAAACATGAATTTCTCTCTTATAAACAACCCTTGTATGAGTTAATGGGAATTGCTTGTTATAATACTGAAAAAGTGTTGTATGAATTTTTGAAAAATGAATTTATTGCTCGTGGTGCAATTACATATGGTGAAATGTTCTATGATACTGAAGAGAATATTTGGTTTGGTCCGGCAATGAATCGGGCTTATTTTTTGGAATCAAAGGAAGCAAGTGTTCCAAGGGTGATTATAGACCCGGAATATGCGGAAGAACTGTATGCATTTAACGAGAAAAAATATCGTGGAGATAGTATACAAAAGATGTTTAATGGTGAAATTCTTCTTCGTGATACAGATGAGGTTATATATTTGAATTATTTAAATACTGTGAAACAAGGAATGAATCAGATGGAAAGTGAATGGGTTATAGAAAAAGCTCTAGAATTATGTGATAGAGAAAGAGCCATAAAGAGAGAGTCAGAAAAACTACAGCAATCTATTAAAAAAAAGTATGATTGGTTAGAAAGATATTTGTTACAATGAATAAGAAAGAGGAAGATTCAACAGAGGCAGACTTCGATTAAGGGGTCTGCTTTTCTTTCGCTATTTTTGAAGGAGGTGATGCAGGTGGAGGTAAGTATCCATGAACTTTTAGCGGCGGCAAGGGAGGCGGTGAAATCGGATTATATCAAAGGCGAAAGCATTTTATGTGAAACCAGATATCATCCGGATACCCATTACATGGTAGAAATAGAGATGTTAAAAACAGATAACACGCTGGGGAAAAAAGGAGCTTATATCCGGAAATTTTTGACGGAAGATGAGTATTCTGCCATGCTACAAAAGCAGGAAGAACATCTCATAAAAATAAAAAGACAGGCTATTGTTCAAAAAGGAACATTGCGATATATCCCTCTCCCGGACAGGCTGGACAGCCACCGGGAGAGGGATATTTTTTAACCGGCTGGGAAAGAACAGGGAGTGTTCCTCAAGCAGCAGCGATATCAGAACCCCAGAGTTTCCGCAGGTTTTGGGGGGTGGAAACTTAGAAAAGTGTTCAAAACAGGCACTTTTGCAACGATCCGTTGCAGTAGAAAAAGGGTTCTTGGCTTTATGCCAGACGAAAAAATGAAAGAAGGATGTGATTGTGATGATAGTAGGAATTGATCATGGGTATTATGCGATCAAGACAAAACATGTGTCTTTTCCCAGTGGCATTATCAAGTATGATTATGAGCCGTATACGATGCAGAATGTTCTGCAGTATCGGGGAAAGTATTATGTCTGCGGTACAGGGAGACAGACGCTGGTAAAAAATAAAACGTCCAATGATAATTATTATCTGCTGACGTTGGCTGCGATTGCGGAAGAAATCAAGCACCGGAAAGCGGAACGAAAGACGGAAGTCATTCTGGCTGTTGGACTGCCTTTGTCCAGCTTTGGAAGGGAGAAACAGGGATTTCGGGAGTATTTGTTGCGGAAAGAACAGCCAGTGCGCTTTTTATATGAAAGTGAATGGTATGAGATACAGATTAAAGATGTGAAACTGTTCCCACAGGGGTACTCTGCCCTGGCTCTGCACCCAGAGTACCTGAAGAATGAACCATCTGTTCTTCTGGTGGATGTTGGTGGCTGGACGGTTGATCTGATGAGACTGGATAATGGTGTTCCGAATGCGGCAACCTGCAGGAGTCTGGAACTGGGTGTGATTCGGTGTATTGATGAGACGGCAGAACAGGTGAGGAGAAATACCGGACTGTCTGTAACGGAAACACAGATCGAACGTGTACTTCGTGGGGAAACCTGCAGCATGGCAGAAGATGCAAGAGTTGTCATACAGGAAAACGGACGGAAATACATCGAGAGAATCTTGTCTGCGGTAACGGAATCCGGGTTTGATCTCAGGGCGGTGCCGAGCGTATTTATGGGTGGAGGTTCTGCGATTTTAAAACGCCACGTGACCGCACAGGACGCGATTTGCCGCCCTGTTTTTATCGAGGACGTCCATGCGAACGCTGCCGGGTATGAACGGATTGTAGAGCAGATGTGGGCAAAATGACACGTCCGGTATATTCGTTCCGTCCAAACCTGAAAAATCCGGAACACCAGAAAGCATGGAAGAAATTCCAGAGTGTTCCGGAAGGACAGAAAAACCAGTATCTTGTTCAGGCGATTCTGGAAAAAGAGGACCGAAAGTGGATGGAAGAAATCATCCAAAAGACGATCAAAGAAAGTGTTCGGGAATTAAACATTTGTGGCGGTGCGGAACAAAGTGGAACAAATCCACCGGCTGAGGATATCCCGGATCAGATGATGGATTTCCTATCTCAGATGGAAAATATGTAAAGGGGGTGAGGCCTATGATTGTGCGATACATACATTGTTGGATCTGCTAGGGGCAGGAGCAAAACAGCATTGATATCTTTGGTAGGTATTGTGAATAGCTTTCCATGCATCTTTGGAGTATGTTGTGTGTAGCGAAACGGAAAGGAGAAACGCTATGACAGAGATGAAGAACATATGCGGAAAGATCCCGAAGGACTTACACGAAAAAGTAAGAGAAGAGATTGAACTGACAGAAAGCAGCACACAGAAATTTATACAGCAGGTCATCGAAGAACATTTTGAAAGACTTGCAGGAAAAGGAGAAATGAGCATGGGAACAGCAAGAACAATCGCAGTACAGGTATCAGAGGAATTATTCCAGAGATTAAAAACAGTCATCGCAAAAAAAGGCATGAAACAGAAAGACTTCTTAATTCAGATCATCGAAGAGGCACTGGAAAAGGCAGAGGGCGAATGGCAGAACAAAGACAGCATGGAAGAAGCTGAACCTGCAACCGGAGAATCTGGAACAGAAGAGACTCAACCGGACGAGGAAACCGAACCGGAAGGAGAAAACGAACCGAGCGAGGAAAGCGAACCGGACGAGGAAACCGAACTGAAAGAAGAAAGCGAACTGGACGAGGAAATTCAACCGGAAGAAGAAACCCAAGCAGAAGAACCAACAGAATGGTAATAAACAGATACAGAGAAATGCAAGGCGGTATGAGAAAATCATGCCGCCTGTTTTTATCAGCAAAGGAGGTTGATAACCGCAACCATTCAATTTTTTGATCTCTTTAGCGGAATCGGCGGATTCCGAGAAGGCTTAAGACGTGCAGGGGGATTTACCTGTGTCGGACACTGCGAGGTGGATACTTATGCGGATAAGAACTACCGATTGCTGTTCGACACAGAAGGGGAGTGGTATTGTAGTGATGCACGAACAATTGAACCAGAACGAATGCCGGATTTTGATCTGCTCTGTGCAGGATTTCCTTGCCAGGCATTCTCTATCGCCGGAAAGCGAGAAGGATTTGCAGATGCAAGAGGAACCCTCTTTTTCGAGATTGCCCGGCTTCTTAAAGCTAAAAGACCCCAGTATTTTATCCTTGAAAATGTTCCCGGTCTGCTTTCGCATGACAAGGGGTGGACATTTTGCACCATCCTCAGTACGCTTTCGCAACTGGGGTACCATGTCGAATGGAAAGTGCTTAACAGCAAGGATTTCGGAGTCCCCCAAGCAAGGAAACGGGTGTATATTGTCGGATATCTTGATTTCCGATGTGCCGGAAAAATATTACCTGAACCAGAAACAAATGGAGCAGCTCTTATTCAAATCCGGGCAGGAAGTCAGGGGAAAAGAGTCTACAGTCCCAAAGGACTAAGCTGTACCCTGACATCACAGGCAGGTGGAATGGGCGGCAAGACAGGATTATATGATGTAGGTGTTCCAATCAAAGAGAATACAAAGCTCGGCTACAAACTTGCAAGAGAAGGGGACAGCATCGATCTGGGCTATGCGAATCTCAACAGCAGGAGAGGAAGAGTCGGACATCAGATTGCACACACCCTGACTACAGGTGTTCAACAGGGAACACTTCATTTTGTAGATTTGTCTCCGCCACCATTGGTAACAGAACATTGTAGATGCCTGAATACCAGACAATCAGGAATTCATAATCACAAAGGAGAATGTTCCGGTGTATTAGCAGAGGATGGAGCAAGAGCAGTCTTAACACCAGCAAAAGAGAATGTCCGGCAGAACGGCAGACGCATGAAGGAACCGGAAGAACCAATGTTCACGATTACTGCGACAGATCGTCATGGCATCTTGTATCACGGAAGAATACGCAGACTGGTTCCAAGAGAGTGTCTGCGTCTGCAGGGATATTATGACTGGCAGATCGATAAGATCATAGACTGCACATCGGATGCACAGCTATATAAACAGGCTGGGAACGGGGTAACTGTTACGGTGATCGAAGCAATCGGAGCATTACTGCGAAAGGCAGATGCGGAGCGAAAAGAACTGGAACTGTCTGAGAAAGGATAGTGTCGGTGATGATTGGAATTCAGGATCAGTACTTTGGTACGGAAATCGAGATGACAGGGATCACCAGACAACGGGCTGCAGAAGTTGTAGCAGAACTGTTCGGAACAGAAGCCGTTTATGAAGGTGCGTATTACGGAATATGGTCAGCGAGAGATCGGGAAGGAAAAAAGTGGAAGTTCATGTCTGACGGAAGCATTGATACACAAAGAAAATCAGGTGGTCGAATCGTATCAGCAGATAGAGAATATTCAACAGAGATGGTATCACCGAAATTATCCTATGATGAGATGGGGAAATTACAGGAAGTTGTACGCTGTCTGCGGAGACATGGAGGTTTTGTCAATGAGTCCTGTGGTCAGCATGTTCATGTAGATGCGGCGAACCATACACCGCAGAGTCTGAAAAATGCGCTGACCATTATGTACGCAAAGGAAGATATCCTGTTCAAAGCACTGAAAGTGCAGGAAAGAAGAGAGTACAGCTATTGTCAGAAGGTGCGTCCGGAGGTATTGGAAAAAATCCGAAAAATGCCAAACAAATCCATTACGATGGACCGGGTAAGAAATGTCTGGTATGGAGGCAGGGATGGAAGTCATAATCATTATGACAGTACCCGGTATTATGCGTTAAACCTCCATGCTGTATTTTCCAAAGGGACATTGGAGTGGCGCTGTTTTGAAAGTACCCTTCATGCAGGAAAAGTGAGGGCAAACATTACACTGGCACTTGCGATTTCCGCACAGGCGATCAATCAGAGATCCACCCAGATGAAAAAGACACCGATCTCAGAAAACCCGGCGTTTACATTCCGAACGTTTTTGTTGCGGCTCGGATTAATCGGAGAAGAATATAAAAATGTGCGGAAACATCTGCTGGCAAATCTGGAAGGTGATCTGGCATGGAGATATGACAAAAGCACGTATGAGTGTCTGAAGAAAAAGCAAAGGACGGATGACGTCAGATCGAGGTGAGAAAAATAGAAGAGAGATATTATTTTGCATATGGCAGTAACATGAACCTGGGGCAGATGAGATTCCGCTGTCCGGATGCGGAAGTGGTTGGAAATGTCCGGCTGGAAGATTACCGGCTGGCATTTCGTGGCAGAGCTCCGGGAAATGGCGTTGCAACTGTGCTTCCGGAAAAAGGAAGCTGTGTGGATGGAGTTTTATGGAGGATCACAGAAGCTTGTGAAAAGAATCTGGATTTTTATGAAGGATTTCCAAATTTTTATGGGAAAGAAACCATTCAGGTAAAGGATCAGGCTGGAGCTTTAAGGGAAGTATTCGTATACACGATGAACTCCCCTCATAAGGATGTTCCGGCAAGACCATCGAAATTTTATCTGGATGGAATTCTGGAAGGATGTCTGGAAAATGATTTGCCGACAAAGGCAGTGATGGATGCAGTAAAACGCACCAGACAGGAAATGAAAAAAGCAGAAAAGCAATATACAAGATAAATGTTACCGCAGAGGGAGAACCTTCTGCGGTATTTTACTGAACAATGTATTTATTATCAGAAAGGAAACACACATGAAGGTGAAGAATTTAAAAACCAGAATCGCAGCCTTTGGACTGGCTGTCCTGATGGGCGTCAGTACCTTAAGCAGTGCCAATGCGTTCGCTGCCGAGCAGACGGATGTGGGGCAGGAGGTACAGGCATCCGAACAGGCGGTTACGAGTCAGAAAGAACAGGCAGTTACGGCAAACGATATTACGAAAGAGATTTCGGATGAAACATTTGCAGTGGAAACCAGTATGGAAGGAATCCATTATGATGCAGAAAAAGAGGATGTTACGCTTGTAAGTATCAAAGATGAGAATGGTGGAGAGTATCATTCTGACAAAGCAGGAACATATATTGCCACTTATATGGTCGTTCCAAAAGATAAGAGTGACAGCTATACCATCACCCGGAAAGTGACTCTGACGGATACAGAAGGTCAGGCACATTCCGAAGAAAATGGTGGAGAGAAACAGAAGTCAGATACAGAATCTGAAGATGATTCGGATTCGCCTGTGCAGAACTACACAGATGTAGAAATTGAAACATCCGAAGAAGATGCATCTGCACAGGCAGTCAAAGAACTGAAAGAGGACATTGAAGAGGGAAATGTGATGGTATTGTCTGCGGCTGAAAGAGCTACAAGCAGCGGTTCCACAGTTACATTGACAAAGGGGAGAACTATTTATTATCCAAGTTATATTGGAAATTATCTTACTTGCCTGTTTACAGTCAATGGAAAGATTGCATACTGCCTTCAGTCCCAGAAAGCATCCCCACCGAGTGGAAGTTATGTAGCACAGGTACTGGACAGCAATAAAAATCTGCAGAAAGTCCTTTATTATGGTTATGGCGGGGCAGGAGATCTGACAGGAAGTTATCTGTCTGGAAAAACGGAAGATGAAAAGTATGTGTATACACACATTGCAGCCAGCTACGCTTATGCAGGAGAAGCCGGATTTACAGGATGTAATTATAATGACCTTGTAAATGCAGGGGTTATCGCATATATCAATTATCTGTTTGGACAGGAAGAACCGCCAAAAGGTGAACTGAGCCTTTCAAGTACAAAGCTGAATGCAGTACGGGATGGAAACATCCAGAAAACACCAAATATCACACTGTCCGGGGATCACAGAAACTATGTGACATTGAGTGTACCGGAAAATGTGACAGCACATAATCTTTCCAAAGGAACAAGTGTTACAAATGGAAACATCCAGATTTATGGTGGAGATACATTCTATCTGTCTGCGGATTTATTACTGACAGGCAGTTATGCTTCCGGCAGCTTATATGGTTCTGTCGGAAAGACATGGAGAACGCTGGTGCTGACAACCGGAGATTCCAAGCAGGATATCGGTGTATTTGAAAGCGAAACAGCAGCTCCGGTAAGTTTCAGTGTACAGTGGCTGAATATGACACGCATTGAGTTGACGAAGAAAGATATCAATACACAGAACCCACTATCTGGAGCAGTTTACGGTATTTACACCGATAAGAAGTGCGAAAATCTGCTAATGACGATGACTGCAACCGGAACAGACGGAAAAGCAGTCAGCGATTATTTTGACTCTGCACTGAAAACAGTGTACGTGAAAGAGATCACTGCTTCGACAGGATATAAATTGAATACAGAAGTATATAAAGTAGATGTTGCAGCCGGTAAGACATTGACGGTAACAGCAACCGATGAGAGAGTCACCGGAAAAGTAAAAATCGCAAAGATCGATAAAGAAACACTTGTATTTAAAGCGCAGGGGGACAGTGCTCTTCGTGGTGCGGTGTATGGTCTGTATGCAAAAGAGGACATAGTGCATCCGGATGGCACAACAGGAGTTCTGTATAAACAGGACAGCCTGATTGCACAGGGAGTCATCGGAGATGACGGAACACTGGAATTTTCAGAATTATACCTTGGAGAAATGTATGTAAAAGAAATCACTCCACCGGAAGGATATACACTGGATACTACCAAATATGAGGTATCCGTAACTTATGAAGGTCAGGATGTTGCCGAAGTGACAAGAGACCTTACGGTAAAAGAGCAGGTAAAGAAACAGGCATTCCAGTTAATCAAAATCAGTGAAGATGGAGAGCAGACAGAAACAGACCTGGTTGCAGGAGCAGGATTTCAGGTATATCTGATCAGCGACCTGACACAGGTGAAAAATGGGAAACTGAAACCGTCCAATGGAGAAAGCTATACAGCAAGGGATTTCAAAAATTATGACTTCAGCAAAGAGCAGGTTGCAGTTACTTACGAGAACGGAACAGCCGTACCAGTACCGGAATTGATCACTGATACAAAAGGATATGCAGTCAGCCCAGAACTGCCGTATGGAAGCTATGTTGTAGTAGAAAGCACTACTCCGGAGAATCTGAAAACCATTGATCCGTTTGTTGTAAATGTGGAAGATGACAGCAGAGAACCAATGCAGTGGCGAGTCTTTGATGACCGTCCGTTTGAATTTTTGCTGAAAATCGTAAAGAAGGATGCACAGACTGGAAATACCGTTTTAAAGGCCGGAGCTTCTTATAAGATTTACGATGTGACAAATAAGAAATATGTGGAACAGGTTGTTCAGTATCCGAAGAAAGAAAAGATCAGTGTATTCAAAACAAATGAGGAAGGATATCTGATCACACCGCAGGAACTGAAGTGCTCTACCTACCGAATCAAAGAAGTGAAAGCACCGGAAGGATTTGTAAGACAGGGAAGCGAAGAGTCCCTGTATGATGGAACAACGATTATTTCACCATTAGAGCAGACTGCAAAGGGAACTTATAAAGAAAATCCACAGAGTGCCATTGAGATCACTGTATCCTCAAACACTGCACATCAGATTGATCCAGATACAGGAGCAGCGATTGTAGAGGTAGAACAGAAAAACGATGAACAGGTAGGAAGCCTGCTCCTGACGAAAAAAGGAGAACAGCTTACCGAAGTAACAGGAGATTCTGTTCTGGCAAAAGTAAAAGCACTGGTCTCTAAAGTAAGAAATGCTGTATCTGGTAAAGAAGAAACAGGTATCTATAAAGATTTTAAATATGAAGAAACCGGAGTAGAAGGTGCCCAGTTTGAAGTATATGCCAAAGATACCATCTATTCACCGGACGGAGCAAAGGACGAAGAAGGAAATCCAGTTGTCCGTTATGAGAAAGATGACCTGGTAGCCAAACTGACTACAGATGAAAATGGAACAGCAGTTATCAATAATCTGCCACTGGGAACGTATTATCTGAAAGAGGTTGTAGCAGGAGAGAATTTTGTCCTGAATACAGAACAGAAAGAATTTACCCTGACAGCAGAGGATGATACACAGGCAGTTGTTTATGAAGGCGTTACCTATAAAAATGAAAGACAGAAAGTTTCCGTATCGGTAGAAAAGAAGGATTCTGTCACAGGAGAAAAGCTGGAAGGTGTTATTTTTGGACTGTATGCTGCGGAAGATATTCTTTCTAATCAGGGAGAGGTTCTCGTAGAGAAAGATACCCTGCTGGAAAAGAAAGCAACAGATACAAAGGGAACACTTACTTTCGACAGTGATCTTCCACATGGAAAATACTATGTCAAAGAGGAAGTCAGAAAAGCCGGATATCTTCCAAATGAAGAAGTATGGAATGTAGACGCAACCTATGAAAATCAGAATCTTGCAAAGATTGAACTGAACAAAGAAGTTGAGAATCAGCCGACAGAAACACGTATTACCAAAACAGATGCAACAACCGGAAATGAGCTGGAAGGAGCAAAACTGCAGGTCATTGATAAAGACGGAACTGTTTTGGAAGAGTGGATCAGTACGAAGGAAGAACATGTCATTTACGGACTGCCGGAAGGAAGTTATACCTTACATGAAGAACTGGCTCCTTATGAAGATGGTTATGTGTCTGCCAGCGATGTGACGTTTGAAGTCAAAGAAGATGGCAGTGTGACAAAGGTTGAGATGAAAGATGAATATTCCAAAGTGGAAATTTCAAAAACAGACCTAACAACCGGAAAAGAACTGGAAGGGGCAAAGCTTCAGATCATCCGCAAAGACGGAACTGTTTTGGAAGAGTGGATTACGGATGGAAAGCCACATTCCGTTGCAAAGCTCCCGGTCAATGAAGAACTTACTCTGCGTGAGATCACAGCGCCGGATGGTTACGAGATTGCGGAAGATGTTACATTCACATTGAAAGATACAATGGAAGTCCAGAAAGTAGAAATGAAAGATGCCAGAACACCGGAGAAAACAACAGAAAAAACAAATGCACCAAAAACAGGTGATAACCAGAAAGTATGGCCGTTTGTTCTGCTTGCACTGGCATCTGCCGGAACAGCTACAGGAGTGACTGTATACCGCAGAAAGAAGTCAAAAATGACAGACAACAAAGAAGAAACAGAAGAAAAATAAAATAAAAATTACAGGATAAACCAATCTGACAGGGCAGGAGATGTGCATAAGGCAGCGCCTGCCCTGTCTGTAGATAAGGAGAAGAAAGATGAGACGTTTTTATACAGCAGAATCAGTAACAGAAGGACACCCGGATAAAGTATGCGATCAGATAGCAGATGCAATCTTAGATGAATGTCTGCGTTACGATCCATCTTCGAGAGTGGCGTGTGAAGTCCTTGCTACAAGAGGAAATGTGTTTGTAGCAGGAGAAATCACCAGCGGATATGAACCACCAGTGTTTGATGTGATCCGAAAAGTTTTAGAAGAGTGTGGATATTGTACAGATGGGATAGAAATGGATACGTTTGTACACCAGCAGAGTCCAGATATTGCGAAAGCAGTGAGTGTGTCGAAAGAATTTCGGGATAATATCGGCGCAAAATTAAGAGATAGAAGCAGGGGAGCTGGAGATCAGGGTGTTATGGTCGGATATGCGTGTGATGATACTCCGCAGCTTATGCCAATGCCGACTGTTCTGGCACACCGGATCACACGTGAACTTTCGGCTTGCAGAAGAAGCGGATATATCAAAGATATCTTTTCGGATGGAAAAGCACAGGTAACCGTAGAATATGAAGATGGAAAACCAGTGAGACTGGAAAGTGTTGTTGTTTCCTGCCAGCATGGTGCAGAAAAGAACCTGAAGAAGTTAGATGCCGAGATCAGAGAGAAAGTGCTTCGCTCAGCACTCAGATTACTGCCGCCGGATGAGGATACGAAGATTCTGATCAATCCGTCAGGAAAATTTGTGTGCGGAGGATTTGATGCAGATACCGGACTGACCGGAAGAAAGCTGATGGTGGATACTTATGGCAGTATGGTTCCGCATGGCGGCGGTGCATTTTCGGGAAAAGACTGTTCGAAAGTAGACCGTTCGGCAGCTTATATGGCAAGGTATATCGCTAAAAATATAGTAGCTGCTGAGTTTGCAAGCAAGTGTCAGGTGTCTTTGGCTTATGCAATCGGAGTAGCAGAGCCGGTTATGATTGAGGTAGACACCTTTGGTACAGGAAAAGTGTGTGCGGATGATTGTCTGGCGGCAGCAATCCCACTGGTGTTTGGAGTGACACCCGTTCAGATCATGGAATCCCTTCGACTGAATCGTCCGATTTTCCGTCAGACGGCAGTTTTTGGTCATTTTGGAAGAAAGGAGTTTCCTTGGGAGCGGACGGATAAGGTACTGGCTCTTCAGGATGCAATTCTGTAATGCCCTGGGTAACGGAAGAAGAGATTCAGGCAGCAAAAAATATGACTGCGTATGAGTATTTGCGAACGCATCAGGCACAGCGACTGCAAAAGACAAGGACCAGAAATGAATGGCAGTTGACGGATCATGACAGTTTTAAAATCAATGAACTGTCCAGCAAATGGCATTGGAAATCCAGAGATATCGGTGGCGTGTCCGCACTGCGGTTCCTGATTGAAGTAGATGGAATGAAATTTACAGATGCCGTAAAACTGTTGTGCGAAGAGAGTCCGTCTTTTATTCCGACACAGGCTGTGGAAAGGGAAAAACTGCCATTTAAGTTGCCGGAGAGGTATTGTAATTGCAGACGAATCAGGGCTTATTTAAACCACAGAGGAATCAGCGATGAAGTGATCACATATTGTATTTCACATGAAATCCTTTATGAAAGTGTCCCGTACCATAACGCTGTTTTTGTTGGGAAAGATGAATCCAGAAAAGCAAGATATGCATTCCTGCGAGGAATCTATGAAAAAAACGGGAAGGGATTCAAGATGGAGCAGACCGGGAGTGAAAAAAAGTACAGCTTTTGCATTCCACCTGAAAGAGAAACAAAGCGAGTTGCCGTATATGAAGCGTGTATTGATGCATTGGCACACATGACACTGGAAGAGGAAAATAGGGATAAATATCGTCTTTCCCTTGGGGGAATCGCTGCTCCGAAAGAAAACGCACAGATACAGAGTGAACGTTTTAAAAAGCCGCCGGACGCACTGGAAGAATTTCTGAAGAATCATCCGGAAATCAAAGAAATTGAAATCTGTACCGATAATGACTTTGCAGGGAGATGGGCGAAAGAACAGATGAAAAAGCATTACGAGGGAACGTATCAGATTATTTGCAATCTGCCGGAAAAAGAAGGGGCAGATTATGCAGACCTTGCGAAAGAAAAAAAGCAGGCAAATAAATGCAGGGACAGACCATTAGAAAGAAGGTGATAGAGAATGGAAGAAAAAGGAACGATACACATACATCTGTTGACAGAGCTGACTGGAAATCTTTATTCAGAAGAATCCGAATGGGAAGAAGATTGGTCGGAGAGTGATGAATATGGAATGCCGTTAGATGGAACAGAACTTGCCGATTATGAAGAAGTCATCCGAGAAGAACTGAAACGCTATGGGGAAGATGATCTCATGCAGTATTTTGATGGAAGTGAGTCCATTCAGGGAAAGATACAAAGTGCAGTTGTTACGATAGAAAACAAAGACGGAATCCTGTACGGATGTACCAAACTGGAATTAAATGAACTTTTAAGTCAGGAAGAACTACAGGAATTCACTGAATACATTACAGGACAGTACAGTGACGGTTGGGGTGAAGGATTTGAGCAGAGGGATATCAAGGTAGATGGAGGAACGCTGAATGTGCATTTTTGGCATCCTGATATAGAACAGCCGAAAATGTATGAGAAGAAAACAGAGCAGATTCCGACAAAGCCTGAGAAACAACGTCCCAAGTTACAGCTCCTTGGACATAATGGGAATATTTTTTCCATTATGGGCGATGCCTCAACTCTTTTGAAAAAGAATAAACAGACAGCAGCAGCAAAAGAAATGTGTAAAAGGGTATTGGAAAGTGGGGACTATTACAAAGCACTTTTGATTATCAGTGAATATGTGGAAACCGAGTTGAGTCCACCACCAAAAGAAAATAAAAAGACAAAGAAGAAAAATCAGCCGGAACGCTGAGAAAAGAAAGGATGATGCCTATGACAAATGGCCTGAGTTTGGAAGAACTTATGAAAGAGGGAACATACCCAGAGGAATATGCCGAAGGGGAAAACTGGAGAATATTACATGGAGATACATTAAAACTGGTCAAAGCATTCCAGCCGGGAATCTTTGATGCAGTCATTACCGATCCACCGTATGCGTCCGGTGGAACAAAGCAGAATGAAAGAAATCGTACTACAAACCAGAAATACAGCAGTATGAGTGCTGCGAATGCACTTCCGGATTTCGATGGAGATAATAAAGACCAGAGATCTTGGACACACTGGATGGCTGAGTGGCTTTATGATGTGCGGAAAGCCTGTAAGAAAGGTGCTCCGATCTGCCTGTTCATTGACTGGCGTCAGTATCCATCGATTACCGATGCATTGCAGTGGGCAGGATGGATCTGGAGAGGAACAGCGGTGTGGGATAAGGGAAACTCCCGTCCACAGAAAGGGCGTTTCCGCCAGCAGGCTGAATATATCGTGTGGGGCAGTAACGGACCGATGCCGATCAACCGCCCGGTCTCCTGTCTGCCGGGTGTTTTCCGATATGGAAATCCGCAGAACCGTATCCATGTGACAGAGAAACCATTGCAGCTTATGAAAGATGTGATCCAAATCTGTGAGCCGGGAGGTCTGATCCTGGACCCGTTTGCCGGAGCAGGAACAACTGTCCTTGCAGCGGCTATGACAGGGTATCGTGCCGTAGGAATTGAAGTGACGGATGCCTACTATAAACTGGGAAGTGACAGAGTGAAGTTTGCGTTAGAAGCAGAAGAAAACGAGGATGAAAAGTAGCCTGGATGTCCAATAGGACATCTTGTTTTTATAGAGAAAAAGCAATGGCATCCAACTGGATGCAGGAAGGAGATGGAGCGTATGGAACAGGCTCTGGCTTATGTGTGCTGTTCAGCAGAAGAAAGCCGGGTAAAAGTGCAGAAATATTGCAGGAAAATCTATGAACTGGGTTATGTACCGATCTGTCCGAGGTTTGGATTTTCACCGTTTCTGGAAGAAGGAGATGCGGAAGATATGCAGGGATATGGAAGGATGTCTCATATCCTTTTACGGAGATGCCGGATGGTCGTTGTATGCGGAAAAGAAGTGACAGGGACGATGAACACGGAAATCAGCATGGCAGACAGACTCCATATCATTTGTACGACACTCGATGGACTGGTACAGATCAAAGAATCGAAATAAATCAGAGGCGGGTCTGCCGGGTGATACAGAGACTGGCGGTACTCGTTTTGCAAGCATAGCGTTTGGATATCCAAACGCACTTTGGGGAGAACCCCAATCCCCCGAATATAAAATGAACATGGAAAGGAAGGATAAGCTATGTTAAGAGACGGAGTCATGATTATGATCGCATTGATGTTTGGAGGTTGTTTCGGAGTCGTGGTGACCTGTTGCATGGTGACTGCGAAACGGTCGGATCAGGAGCTTGGCGATATGATGAAAGAGAAAAGAGAAGGGACGGTGATGCAATGCGAAAACGAAACCATGTGATCCCAGTGCGGTTAAATGCAAGGGAACTCAGGGAATTGGAGGAACAGGTGGAAAAAAGCGGACTGAGCCGGGAAGAGTTTATGCGTTCGCTGATCTTAGGAGCACAGGTACACGCAAAACCCTGTGAGCATCACCCGGAACTGCTTAGGAAGATAGCGGGTCTGTGCAATAATGCGAACCAGCTTGCCCATGTTGCGAACGCTTCGGGAATGGCAAGTGAGCAGAGTGTGCAGGAAATGCTCCGGCTTACCAAAGAGACATGGCATCTGGTAAAGGAAGAGTGGTAATGACAGATGGCTTATACAAGTGTTATCCCCGTCCACCGCCTGGACCGTTCTATCGAATATGTGAAAGACAAAGAAAAAACCACACAGAAAGCAGACTCTCTGGAGGCTGCCATTGATTATGCCATGAACCGGACAAAGACGGAACAGGCGGTCTTCGAAGATACCATCGGATGTACCAATGAAAATGCGTATGCAGATATGGTGGCAACAAAAAAGAGATTTCATAAGATGGGCGGTGTGGAAGGATACCATCTGGTACAGAGTTTTGCAGAAGGTGAGGTGACACCGGAACTGGCACATCTCATCGGACAGGAACTGGCAGACCGGCTCTTAAAGGGACAGTATGAAGTTGTTATCACAACGCATCTGAATACCAGACATTATCATAACCACATTGTCTGGAACTCTGTGAGCATGGCAGACGGGCGTAAGTACCACAGCAATGCAAAGAGTTATTATACGGAGATCCGGAAGATCTCCGATGAGCTGTGCAGAAAATATGGTCTGTCTATCATTGAATCCGACCAGAAAAAATCAATCCCTTATGTACAGTGGAAAGCGGAACAGGAAGGGAAACCGACATGGAGAAGTGCGATCCGTCTGGATATCAGGGAGTCTGTACAGGAAAGCTACTCCTGGTCACAATTCTTAAAAGAAATGGAAAAGCGTGGATACACATGGAAACTGAACCGGAAATATGTCGCTTTAAAGGCTCCGGGGATGGAACGGTACATCCGGCTACGGTCCCTTGGAAAAAACTATTCCGAAGAGGAGATCCGTGGACAGATCTTACAGCCAAAAGTAAAACGCATCTATCAAAAGACGGTGCAGATCTCTCCAAAGAGGAAACTGACTAGGATACAGGCATTATATTATTCCTATTTATATCAGATGGGAGTACTGCCAAAAAGACCGAGAAGAAGTCCGTATGCCATCAGAGAGGATATCCGGAAACTGGATCAGAGGATTGAACAGATTGAGTTTTTAATGAAGCATGACATTACGACCAGAGAACAGCTTGCCACATACCGTGAGCCGTTACAAAAGCAGATTTCAGAACTGATGAAGGAACGCAGAAAGCTCTATCGGAATGACAGTGAAGACAGTGGAAAAGTACGGCTGTCCGAAATCAATGAGGAATTAAAAAATCTCCGAAAAGAAGTCCGTATGACCGTCCGGATTGAAAAGCATTCATTGGAAATCGAAGAAAGACTTCGAAAGGCAGAAGAACAAAACCAGAATGAGAAACGTGTGGAACACAAAGAAAAAGAGAGTCAGGAGGTGAGATAAGTATGAATTACGGAGCAGAACCGGCTGATCAGGTGGTGCGGTACAGTCTGGAAGGAATGGAATACTCTTTGAAGATTACCGGAAATGTGGCAAAGCATGTGGCAATCTTTATTGCGGCCGCCCTGAAAGATCAGAAAAAGACAAGAGGGAAAACAAGGCTTACCAGAATGTTAAAGGAACAGCGCCCGATGAAATTTTTTACCGTTCCGGGTGACCGCTTAAAAGAATTTGCAAAAGAGGCCAAGGCGAGAGGTATCTTATATGTAGTCATCAAAGATAAGGTGAATCCGGATCAGACAGAGGTTATGGTATTTGCAGATGATGCAGCAAAGATGAACCGGGTATTAGACCGGATGAATCTGGATTTTGTAAAAGCAGAATCAGGCTCTATGGTTACAGAAGCAGTGGAAAAAGAGACTGCACCGGAACAGGCAGAGAACCAGATGGAACAAGCATCCAGGGAGAATGTACGGACAGAGACCGTTGTCCTGCCGGAAGGCAAGATAGAATTTGAACTGGATGATGCGGAAGAAATGTTTCAGATTGGGGATGAGGCTTTCCCGGAAGGAAATTTTACACATGCGCAGGAGGGGAAAGCAAAGAATCCGTCCGAACCTTTCTCGCGCAACAAAAATATTTCTTCCGGTCGGGAAACTAGCTGGGAAGAAAAGAATGAAAAACCATCTGTGCGGAAAGAACTCGGAGATATCCGTAAGGAACAGGAAGAGAAACGTAAGAGGCCGGACAGACGGAAAAATGCCAGAGAGAGCAGGAAGAAACGTAAGAATATGAAAACGAAAGGCAGGTAATGTATATGGATTTAACAGATATGATTTCAGGTGGAACGGAAGAACAGCAGATTCCTGAACAGAAATTGACCAAGGAAGAATATGCAGCCAAGAAGCAGCAGGAAAGAGAAGAGGTATGGGCTGAAGTAGATTCACAGGCACAGGGAGTTTTTCAGGATGGAGAAAAACTGAAAGGCTTTCTGGATTTTATGGCAGAGTGTAATACACAGAGAACTCCGAATCTGCTTTTGATTTACGGACAGCATCCAGATTTTAAGGTAGTAAGGTCTTATGAACGCTGGAGAGAAGAACACCGTTCAGTAAAAGCAGGGGAGCATGGCATTACTTATATGATTTCCACTGAATACGAAAAAGACGGTGAAATGCGGAGAGGGTATACGATCGGAAAAGGATTTGACATCAGTCAGATGTCAGGGAAGCCATTGGAAGAACGCCCTCAGCGAAGCTTGACAGAACTGGTAGGAACTGTCTTAAAAGACCAGTCGGTACGTGTGCAGATTGAGGATAATCTGCCAGACAAAGTGCAGGCCCAGTACAATCCGAGATACCGTACCATTTATATCCGCAACGGAATGAGTGAAGTAACGACATTCCATGCACTGAACAGAGAACTGGCGTGTGCAGCACTGGACCAGCATACCGGAACCTACAGCCGACAGAAAGTCAGTGCACAGGCTTATTGTGCAGCCTATGTGATTGCGAAACGTTATGGTGTGGATGTTACCGGATTCAATCTGGAGTATATTGCACAGAGGAATGAATGCGGAAAGAAAGATCCGCAGGAACTGAGAGACTTTTTAAATGATGTCCGTCAGGCTTCCTACAGTATACGAAACCATATCGAACGCAATTTTGGTGCAAAGGAACAGGAGTATATAACCGATGAGTTCGCAATCGGAGACCCTGTAAAAATACCGGAAACCAAGGATGAAAAACCATCTGAAAAAGCATCCGGAAAAGAGAAAAAAGCAAAGAGCCAGCCGGAACGATAAAAGTGAAAAAGTTGGACGGTTGGAGTAGCTATTACGGAGGTCTTGTGATATGGTTGGTGTAACAAAAAAAGGAGGTCAGCCAGATGACAAAATACTATTTGAAGATGGATAACATTATGAAAAATATGTTCGTGGTGGCACTGAATGATGAGCTGCAGGCACAGAGTGAGCAGGATGAATGTTTGGAAGAAACGAAAGCTCTTCTGAAAAAAGTAAGTGAATACGACCTCGCCCAGAAACGGCTGCAGATTACAGCCGGGGAACAAAGGCAGATCCGTAAGGCACTGAACAGGCTTAGAAGTAAATATCTTGCAGCCGGAAGATATAGTGATGGAATAGATAAAATCATTATTCAGGTTGCAAAACCGAATACCACCAGACACATGTTCTGGTAGAGAAAGGAGTGGTTGATTGGTCATTTATTCAAGAGAAAAAGTGGCAAGACTTAGAGAACAGTATCCGGCAGGAACAAGAATCTGTCTGAATTCGATGGACGGAGAAGCGGGTATGCCGCAGGGACTGGAAGGAACTGTGCAGTATGTGGATGATGCAGGCCAGCTCGGTGTTAAGTGGGACAACGGCAGAAGTCTCTCACTGATACCGGGGGTGGATTTCTTTCATAAGAAAGAAGGACAGGGACATCCAGAAGAAAAGCCACGCAAGAAAAGAGAATCTGACTTGCAGAGATAAGTACAAAAAAGCAGGACTGGGTTCTGTATCTTGTCTTTCTGCCATTTGTCTGGTGGGCGGCAGCGATTACCGCTTGTGCCATTACACCGGATAAGAATTTTATTCAAATCTTAGAAACGCTGAGCGAAAAACTCGAACAGCCGTTTTTTATCACGTATACACCGTATACGTTCAAATGTATTCTGATATTCACAGCAGCCTATTTCTTAGGCATTGGTATTTATGAATCCCAAAAAAGAAATTATAGAAGAGGCGTGGAACATGGTTCCGCAAAATGGGGCAACGTGTCCGAAATCTGCAGACGTTACTGCGAAAAGCAGTACACGCAGAATCTGCTTCTGACACAGCATTTCCGCATGGGACTGGATGGATATAAGCATAAACGAAATTTAAATGTGCTGGTAGTCGGAGGTTCCGGGGCAGGAAAGAGTCGGACCTATGCGATTCCGAACATCATGCAGTGCAACTGCTCGATGGTGATCACAGATCCGAAAGCGGAACTTCTGCGTAAAACAGGAGGTGTTCTGGAACGGAATGGATATGAAGTCCGGGTTTTTGATTTGATCAATCCGGAGACTTCCTGGTGTTATAACCCGTTTGCGTATGTCCGGGATGATAAGGATGTACTGAAGCTGATCAATAACCTGATCCGCAACACGACACCGAAAGGTGCACAAAGCTCGGATCCGTTCTGGGAAAAGTCAGAGACTGCACTTTTACAGGCACTTATGCTGTATTTACTGCATGAAGCTCCACCGGAAGAACAGAACTTCCCGATGATTATGGAAATGCTTGGAAGCGCACAGGTCAAAGAAGATGATGAGGATTACCAGTCACCATTGGACATTTTGTTTGAAAGACTGGAAATGCGGGATCCAGAGAGTATTGCGGTCAAGCAGTATGCCATTTATAAGCAGGCGGCCGGAAAGACCGCAAAGTCTATTTTGATATCGGTTGGTGTCCGTCTGGCAGCTTTTAACCTGAAACAGATCGCCAATCTGACCTGTACGGACGAACTGGATTTATACAGTATCGGGGAGAAAAAAGTAGCACTGTTTTGCTGTATTCCGGATGCAGACACCAGTATGAATTATCTGGTCGGCATGATTTACAGTAATCTGTTTCAGACACTGTATTATGTAGCAGACCGGAAGTACGGAGGAAGGCTTCCAATTCCGGTACACTGTATTATGGATGAATGGCCAAACGTAGCCTTGCCGGATGATTTTGACAAGATTCTGGCAACCATGCGTTCCAGAGGGATTTCCTGCAGTATCATCATCCAGAACATCGCACAGATGAAAGCCTTGTTTAAAGACTCGTATGAGAGCCTTATCGGTAACTGTGATGAATTTTTATATCTGGGTGGAAATGAAAAAGAAGGACATAAGTATGTCTCGGAATTATTGGGAAAAGAGACATTGGATACCAATACCTACGGACAGACAAAAGGGCGTAGCGGCAGCTATTCGGTGAATTATCAGCAGACTGGAAGGGAACTTTTAACACCGGATGAAATACGGCTTTTAGATAACCGCAAAGCGATTTTGTTTATTCGTGGGGAGCGTCCGATCATGGACGATAAATATGATTTAAAAAAGCATGTGAATTTCAGATACACAGAGGACGGTGGTGCATCGCCTTATGATTATGCGAAAACACCACTGGCTCACGACGACCTAAAGATTGACATTAACAGATTAGATGACTACGAACTGCTGTCTACCGAGGACATTCTTGGTGAATAGCAGTTTTTTGATGGATTGGAGTGATGTGTATTGAAGAAATTTCTCACAGGAGAAAAGAATAGAACAAAAAAGAATACAACTGAAAAAATGACAACCCCGATGCCGATGGGGAGAAAACAGAAAAAGTGGATGAGTCTTTATATGGCACTGGTACTGACCGTAACGGTCGGAGCAACGACCGCATTCGCAGCCGGAGATCCGTTGTCCGTTATCAATAACCTGTCTACTTTTATTTTTTCCCTGATTCGTGCAATCGGTTTGATTTTACTTGGGTTTGGCGTTGTGCAGGTTGGCCTGTCTTTAAAAAGCCATGATCCAAGCCAGAGAGCCAATGGATTTCTGACACTGGCCGGAGGGGTAATTATTACGTTCGCTAAAGAAATCCTGGATCTGATCATGGCGTAAGCCTCTTTGAAAAAGTATATCAGGAGACAGCAGGAGTGCCGGAAGGTACTCCTGCATTTAAAAGTATGTTCAGGGAGGTGAGAGCTTTTGAGTGATAACTGGATTGTACAGAATCTAAACTCAGCACTATCCACATGGAGTGAAAAGATGGCAGAACTGTGGACTCTGCTGACTGAAAATCCGGCAACTTTTAAGGGTGGCGGCATCTGGCGGATTATGACCAATATCAATGATACACTGACAGCCATTGCCTATGGATTACTGGTGTTATTTTTTGCAGCCGGAATCATAAAAACGTGTGGCAGTTTTACAGATCTGAAAAAGCCGGAACATGTGCTAAAAGCATTTATCCGGTTTGCTCTTGCTCAGGGAGCAATCACATACGGAATGGAACTTATGCAGGCATTGTTTTCCATTGTGCAGGGAATCGTGACAACCGTAATGAGCGGCTCCAGTATGGCAGGAAGCATGACGGAACTGCCAACGGAGATTGTAGATAAGATTGAGAGCGTGGGAATGCTGGAATCCATTCCGTTGTGGATTGTTACACTGCTTGGCAGTCTGCTGATCACTGTATTGTCATTTGTAATGATCCTGACAGTGTATGGCAGAATGTTCAAAATCTATATGTATACGGCAATCGCCCCGATTCCGATTTCCTCATTTGCAGGAGAACCCACGCAGTCCATTGGAAAGAACTTTATCCGTTCTTATGTAGGCGTATGTCTGGAAGGGGCAATTATTGCACTGGCATGTATTATCTTTTCTGCTTATGCAGCAAGCCCTCCGGCTGTCGGAGATACGGAGTTGAGTGCAGTTACAATCGTGTGGAACTATGTAGGAGAACTGGTATTTAATTTACTGGTGCTGGTTGGAGCAATTAAGGCATCTGACCGTATTGTCAGAGAAATGATGGGACTTGGAGGTTAAAAATATGGATACAAAGAAAACATTAAGATATAACTGGGAATTCGGACGTGAGACAGTAGCGATACGAGTGAGCTCTTATCGGAACAATGGGAATTTATATGTAGGACTCTGCCATAAGGAAGGGAGAGAATGGGAAGATTTTGGAGATGTAACCATTAATCTGCCCTATCAGTTCTTAGAGCCAAATGAGGCTTTTATAACAGGAGATTTTACCAAGGATATGCTTCATTTTATCAAGGAACATAAACTTGGAAAAGTGTTGAATGAAACAGGAAGATCAGGATATGCAACCTATCAGAAGGTAGCGTTTGATCTAGTAAGACTTGCGGAATTTGATCCAGAAGGCGTTGCAGAACACTGTAGATTTGCCGGGATAGAAGTACCGAAAGAAAAACCACAGAAAACGAAGAAACAAAGCAGAGGAAAGGAGCGATAAGTTATGGAAGTCAAGATGAATAAAGAAATCCGGGACTATCAGGAATCCATGTTTATGGGACTGGACCTGAGACAATGTGTGTGTTCTGTTCTTGCGATTCTTACAGCAATCGGAATTTACTTTGGAATGCGTGAAATTACCGGACAGGAAATAACCGGATGGCTGTGTGTGCTTGGTGCTGCTCCATTTGCTACCTGTGGCTTCTTCAAATATCATGGTATGACAGCCGAACAGTTTTTATGGGCAGTGATCAAATCCGAATTGCTGTATCCGAAGAAACTGGTGTTTCAGTCGGAAGATATCTACTACTCCTGCATGCAGGAGACCATCTCGCTGGGAGAAAAGAACCAAAAGGATGGAGCGGAAATCATAAAAGAGCGGGAGCAAAAAGCAGAAGCAAAACAGAGAAAGAAACGCAAGGGAAGGAGTGATGCCTTTGATTAAAACCTTAAGTCAGGCACTTCGGATGGATAAGGAACGCTTCAAAGTTCCGAAATCCGTCCAACAGGCAATTCCCATCCAGCGGATCTGGCCGGATGGAATTTTTCAACAGGGAACGAAATTCTCAAAAACATATCGTTTTACAGATATCAACTATTATATTGCGAGTAAGGACAATAAGACAGAAATGTTTCTGGATTATTCCGAACTCTTAAATTCACTGGATTCCGGCATTTCTGCCAAAATTACCATCAATAACCGGAGAATCAATAAAGAAGAATTTGAAAAATCAATCCTGCTTCCAATGAAGGAAGATGGACTGGACCACTATCGGGAAGAATACAACGAAATGCTCCTGTCTAAGATTACAGGAACAAACAACAGCATCTATCAGGAACGGTATCTGACTGTCAGTGTACATAAAAGATCTATTGACGATGCAAGAACCTATTTTGCACGTATCGGAACAGACATCGTAACACATCTGGCAAAGTTATCGTCCACAGCAGAAGGACTGGACGCAGAGAGCCGGCTCCAGATTTTCAGGGACTTCTTCAAGGGAGATGTCCCACAGGCATTTCCGTTTGATCTGAAACAATTTGCCAAGAAGGGAACAAGTTTCAAGGACTGGATGTGTCCGGATTCTATGGAATTTGAACGTGACCATTTTAAAATCGGTGACAGGTACGGAAGAGTCCTGTATATGCAGGATTATGCAAGTTATGTTAAAGATGACATGATTTCAGAACTGTGTGACTTCAGCCGGAATCTGATGTTGTCGATTGATATCCTGCCAGTCCCTACGGATGAAGCAGTAAGGGAAATCCAGAACCGACTGCTTGGTGTGGAAACCAACGTGACCAACTGGCAGAGAAGGCAGAACGCTAATAATAACTTCTCGGCAATCGTACCATACGATATGGAACTTCAGAGAAAAGAAACCAAGGAAATGCTCGATGATCTGACAACCAGAGACCAGCGTATGATGTTCGGGATTTTGACAATGGTACATCTGGCAGACAGCAAAAAGCAACTGGATTCCAATACGGAACTGATTCTGTCAATCGCAAGAAAGCATCTGTGTCAGATGGCAACATTAAAGTGGCAGCAAGTGGACGGACTTAATACAGTGCTTCCTTACGGACTGCGAAAGATCAATGCCCTGCGTACACTGACAACGGAATCAACGGCTGTTTTAATCCCGTTCCATACACAGGAAATCCTGCAGCCGGGCGGTATCTATTATGGGCAGAATGCAGTGAGCAAGAACCTTCTGGTAGCTGACCGGAAGAAACTGATGAATGGAAACAGTTTCCGGTTGGGCGTCAGTGGATCAGGAAAGAGCTTTTCGGCAAAAGAAGAGATTGTGCATCTGGCACTGGCTACGGATGATGATATCCTGATCCTCGACCCGGAGTCCGAATTTACAAAACTGGTAGAGGCTCTGGGGGGCCAGGTCGTAAAAGTATCTGCAACATCCGATAATCATCTGAATGCAATGGATATGGACGCAGCCTATGGAAATGAAAAGAACCCACTGATTGAAAAGTCGGAGTTCATCCTGTCCGTATTTGAACAGTTAGTCGGGGCAGGAAATCTGTCGGCAAAAGAAAAGTCCATCCTGGACCGCTGTGCTGCAGATGTGTACTGGGATTATATCCGGAGTGGTTATACCGGGGAAGTTCCGACATTGAAAGATATGTACCGGCAGTTGATGTTGCAGCCGGAAGAAGAGGCAAGAGGGCTCGCACTTTCCTCGGAACTCTTTATCAATGGAAGTCTGAACACCTTTGCACAGCCGACCAATGTGAATAAGAAGAACCGGATCATGGATTATGATATCCGGGAACTGGGGGAACAGCTTATGCCTCTTGGAATGCTGGTTACCTTAGACAGTATTTTCAACAGGGTAATTCAGAACTGGAAAGAAGGAAAAACGACATGGATATTTGCCGATGAGTTCTATCTGTTATTCCGCTATGAATACAGTGCAAATTTCTTCTACCGACTGTACAAGAGAATCAGAAAATACAATGGATTCGTGACAGGTTTAACCCAAAATGTTGAGGAACTTCTGAAATCGGACACTGCAAGACTGATGTTGGCAAACAGTGAGTTTTTGATTCTTTTGAATCAGGCAAGTACAGACAGGGAAGAACTGGCAGCCCTTTTGAACATCTCGGAGAACCAACTGTCTTATATCACAAACGTGGCAGTCGGCAGTGGCCTGATCCGATGTTCCGGGAATATCGTTCCGTTTGAGAACACGTTCCCAAAGAATACAGAACTCTATAAACTAATGACAACAAAACCGGGAGAATCGTAATGAAAAAAGAAGAGATTACCATTACCTTTTACGCTGCAGAATGCGGCGAATTCCATGAGATGGGCGAATATACAAAATGTAACTCACTGGAAGAGGCATATAAAAAGTACAGGAAGTATTGTAGAACATCTGGCAATATGTGTCCGGCAATTGAATTTTCTATCCATGATCCGGACTCTATTTATTCGGATATGGAATATCGATTGCCGTTATCATCTAAAGATAGGGGTGATTTGGAACTTGTGCCATATTACAACGAACATCCACTGGTAAATGAGGCAATCAGACAGGTGGAGCAGTTGCAGAAACAGCAGGAAAAAAAGAAACATCGGGATGTTGCCCGATGAGATAAGAGATACGGAAAGAGGGTGACCGGATGAGAGATATCAAGGAACGGGTAAGGGATAAGAATCCGAAGATTCGAAATCCGGCTGCCCGGCTTCCGAAAGAGCTGGTTCGCCAGACGGTACTGGAAGCAAAAGAAAAGCCAAGGGAACTACATGAAAAAAGCAGTGGGCAGTCAGACTCCCCAACACAGTATGGAACTGAAAAAATAGAATCCGTACAATACAGGGTGGCGAGTGTGGCAGGAAAAACTATAGGGAAAACCACATATCAAGGTGGAAAAAAACTTGCCGGAGTGACCTACAGGAAGATAAAGGAAAGAAAGAACAGACAGGAAGAAGTGAAAGTTGCCGAAGAAGCAATGGAGCAGGGGGCAGAAAGCGGAAAGAAATTAATCAAGCTGAAACCGGAGCAGGCCGCCCTTGCCAAGGAGAATGGTAAACGGCAGGTGAAAGCAGCACCGAGAGTGGTAAAAGTATCCGGTCTGTCTCAGGAGAAAATAAAGACACAGGCATCCATGCAGAAACAGCAGATGGAAAAAAGTCTTCAGGCGATGCAGAAAGCAAGAGCAGTCCAGATGGCAAGAAAATCAGCACAGGCATCGACAGAAAGTGGAAAAGCAGTCTTTCAGGTAACTGGAAAGGGTTCAAAGTTATCCGTACAGGGAATTACAGCAGCGATTCAAAAAGGGGGAGTAGCTCTTGAAAAAATGGGAAAATGGATTGCTGCCGGAGGCGGTGCATTTCTTCTGGTATTTATTCTGATTGTGGGAATCATTGCAGGAGCAGCTTTCAGCAGTAGTTCGGAAAGCTCTGAATCCCTAAGTGAAGAAGTGCTTGCGTATACTTCTGTGATACAGCAGTATGCATCCCAATACGGCATTCCGGAATATGTGTCTGCGATACAGGCCATCATGATGCAGGAATCTGGAGGCAGGGGAACAGACCTGATGCAGTGTTCGGAAAGTCCATATAATACAAGATTCCCACACACTCCTGGTTCTATTACTGATCCGGATTATTCGATAGAGGTTGGAGTACAGACCTTTGCAGACTGTATCAGTCAGGCAGGATGTAGTAGTCCACAGGATATGGACAAGTTAAAACTTGCATGGCAGGGATATAACTACGGAAACGGATACATAGGATGGGCGTTGCAAAGAGGCGGATACACAGAAGCTAATGCTTTACAATTTTCGCAGGAGCAGGCAGCTTCACATGGATGGAGCAGTTACGGTGATCCTGAATACGTTCCACATGTGATGAGGTATTATTCTGGTGGCAGCCTGTTTGCTGATTTGTTTGGAAATCAGCAGATTGTTTCGGTGGCAATGGGGCAGATTGGAAACAGCGGTGGTCAGAAATTCTGGAGTTGGTATGGATTCGACAGTCATGTAGAATGGTGTGCCTGTTTCGTGTCATGGTGTGCCGATCAAAGTGGCTTAATCGAAAGTGGAAAAGTTCCGAAGTTCTCATTGTGCAGTTCCGGTGTTACCTGGTTTCAGGGAAAGAACAAATGGCAGAGCGGTGGAACAACCCCATCAGCCGGAATGATTATTTTCTTCGACTGGGATCACGATGGAACATCAGACCATGTAGGAATTGTAGAAAAATGTGAAGGTGGAAGAGTTTACACGATTGAAGGAAATTCCAGTGATCAGGTACGGCAGAGAAATTATGAAGTAGATTATGGAGCTATTATGGGGTATGGGAGGAGTTGGTAAAAAGTTATATGATTGTTAATGTGTTTGAAAAGTAGAAAATAAAATATCATTAAAGGAGAAATATTCATTAGTAAAACAAAAGTAGGATTAACCTTAAAGAAAATGTGGATTAATCCTACTTTTTATTGATACAATGTAAAATGACTATGTATTAAGCCGGTAACCAATCGGTTAACCATTTTTCATAAGTAATAGACCAAAGTCGTTTTTGCTTTTTCCCCTTATATGTACGATAACGCCATTCAACTCGTTCTGCTCTTGAAGTAGAAGATAATTTTTGATAATGATCTTGCAAAGATGATTCGGCAAAAACAGGTGTTGTATAAGTCTGTAATAGAAATACTGCCCCTATTAAATAGGTAAAAAGTGTAAAAATAAATTTTTTGAAATTCATAATTAATTGCTCCCTTCTATGATTTCGTATTTTGAATATTTTTTAGAATGAATTTCATTGGGTGTTAAGTTTTGTGAGAATGTTCCATTAATATATAATTTATATTCATTGGGGGAGGTATGTAAAATTAAAGTAGGCCCCGGTTCAGTAGTCATTTTTTCATCAGGTTGTAATATGATAAAATAGGAACTCGCAAATAGTAAAACGGTAATACAGTAACATAGGAAAGTTCTGTTTTTATTTAATTTTTTTGTATTCAAGATCATTTCAAAGCGTTGACGAGTCAAGGAATATGCTGAATGATTTACAAATGAAGCAGTTAAATATTTTTTTGAAATTGTAAGAGAAGTATTTCGTTCTCTTAGTACTTTTAATATTGTTTCTAAATACTTATTTTGCATCTCTAAAGAATAATTTTGAGCTAATTTTGAGTCGCATCGCAATTCTAACATTTGATCAATATTTTTCCGCAATATATACATAATTGGATTCCACCAAAATAGCGCAGTTAAAAATAATAAAAGCATTTTAATGAAAGTATCATGTAATTTTATATGTTGTACTTCATGATCTAAGATAAATTTCCACTCATCAGGGGAAAGCATATAATTTGGAAAATATATATGGCATTTATAAAATCCCCATACTTTAGGGACATCTACTTCCGGAGAAATTTTAATAATCACCTTTGGTTGCATATAATTAGAACATAAAGTTTCTAGTGTAGGACATGGTGTACAATTTAAGTGATTTAATTTATAAATTTCAAGTATAGAAGTAGATAGATAATAAAATAAAAATAAGACAGTTCCTATTCCCCATAATAATAATAAAAATTGATATATGTAAAGTTCATTTCCAATTTTTAAAACAAAAAAATATTTTAATGGTCTATATATTTGATGAATATCGATTATTTTTGCGTTATACAGATCAATTGGTAATATGAGTCGTATAAAAGCGAGTAAAGATGAAAGCAAAAGTAAATTTATACCATATCTTATAATAAAAGCTGTTTTATTTCGGTTTAAAATTATAATGAGAGCAGCAAAATTAAATAAAATAAAGCTACTAAGCAGCGAAAAAATACTGATATTAAGAGCTTTCATAGGTTATTTCCTCGATTTAATTAAATTTTCTAATTCAGTTAGTTCAGAATCTGAGAAAGAGCCTTCTTGTATCAGTTGTGAAAATACTTTATATGGTTCAGCATTTTTTGTAATGTTCATTAATAGATTTGAAAAGTAGAACCGTCCTTTCTCTGTAGGCGCAAAAGTACGTCCAAATCCTTTTCCAGTACGTATGAAACCTGCTTCATAGATAGCCCCCTTTTTTAATAAACTGTTCAATAAAATATGAATAGAACCATCTTTCCAAGGTTTGTTTTCTAAGGCATGGTTTAAAATTTCTGATTTTGATAATGGTTTATCTGCATCTAATAATATTTCTAAAATATTAGATTCACTTTTGGTCAATTCCATAAAACAGTACCTCCTTTCTAGTTAAAGTATATAATAAAAAATACATTATTACAATGATATAGATATAATAATAAAAAAAAATGCAATTATAAAAATATTAATCAATAATACTATTGACATTTCATTAAAATAATTATATGGTTTGGATATAAATTAACGGAAAAATGTATTATATTGTTAGAATTAACCAAAAACTTTGAAAATATAAATAAGAAAATAGAGTGGGACTAGTGATTAGAATTAAAAAATGAGAAATTGTATTAATAAATCATAATAACGAAATATAAATCGATGGGTTTTGGTAATTTGTTTATAATTGGGGGAAGGTGTATAAGAATAAAATATTTAGATATTGCAATAATTGTATTGCTGAAACAAGGCATGTCAATTATACATAGGCGGAACGTAAACAAATAATATGTTAAATACTTTAGAGAAAGGGATTACAAAATGAAAAGAGAGAAGATTACACAATAATTAAAAAAGGCAATTTATTTATCAGAAAGAAGTATTGGGAAAGGTATACCGGCATTGTCTCAAAAAGTAATTAAATCTGAAAATTAAAAAAGGTTAAATTTTAGATATTTTACGAAGGGAGGTTGTGTACATATTTGATTATGTACAAAGGAAAAGATGAGTAAAAATTACACAATTGGAAAACAGGTAGAATCGTGGAAAGGGAATACAGCACAGTCACTTACTTTTATTGTTACAGCAGATTGCAATTTAAGATGTAAATATTGTTATATTACACATAAGTCATCAAATAAAAGAATGTCGTTCGAAGTGGCAAGGAAATTTATAGATTATGTTTTAAATTCTCCAATACACAAGCAGGAAGCAGTCATTTTAGATTTTATTGGAGGAGAACCATTATTAGAAACTAGGCTAATAGATCAAATTTGTGATTACTTTAAGTTAAAAACTTATAAAATGAACCATGACTGGTTTTGGAATTATAGAATTAACATTTGTACAAATGGAGTTAACTATTCGGATGTAGAAGTTCAACGGTTTATAAAAAAGAATTATGGAAAATTATCGTTAGGAATTACAATTGATGGAACAAAAAAGAAACATGATTTGCAGAGAGTATTTCCTGACGGGTCTGGATCTTATGATGTAATTAAGAAAAATATTCCGTTATGGTTAGAACAATTTGAAGGAGCTACAAAAGTAACATTTGCAAGTGAGGATTTATGTTATTTAAAGGAAAGCATTATTGAATTATGGGAAATGGGAATAAAAGATATTGCGGCCAATGTTGTGTTTGAGAATGTATGGAAACCAGAAGATGATAAAATTTTTGAAAACCAGTTAAAAGAGTTAGCAGATTATATTATTGAGAATGATCTGTATGATAAATATAGTTGTACATTGTTTGATGATTATATAGGAAGTTGTTATAGTGAAGATGATTTAATTAATACAAGCTGTGGAGCAGGAAAGATGTTAGCAGTAGATCCAGACGGTAACTTATATCCTTGTATGAGATATTATGATTATTCGCTTAATAATAAAAAAGGATATGTTATAGGCGATATAGATAATGGAGTCGATTTTGAAAAAGTACGTCCATTTGGAACGTTAATGTATAAGTATCAAAGTGATGAAGAGTGTTTAAATTGTGATATTGCAACAGGGTGTACATTTTGCCAAGGATTTAATTATGATGAAGCGGAAACAAATACAAATTTTGTTCGAACAAAATATATATGTAAAATGCATAAAGCACGGGTAAGGGCAAATGATTACTATTTTTCTTTACTTTTAAATAAAAAGGGAATTGACCGGGAAAGAAAACTTGAACGAAAACGACAAATGTATTTTTTGTTGGCTAATGACGTTCCTTCTATTTGTTCTTATAATTGTGGGAAAACTGTGGAAGAGATGTATATGAGTGAAGAACAAATAATGAAAGGGCTAGAATATTGTAGAGAAAATTTTATTACACCTGTATTTGTTCATGGAAGAAAATTTGATAATTATAATGAATCTAAAAAATATGAGCAGTATACAATTACACATATTTATGCAGCAAATAGGATAGATGACGCAAATCTGGAAAATGATTCAATTTTGGTATGTGATAATTCTTTTATGGAGGCAGACAAACAAGATAATATTATATTTAATATAAGTGCTGAAGAAATAAAAGGAATGGCAAAAAAAATAATTTTTTTAATGGGTAAAGTTAATCGAATAAATATTAATATTCAAAATATATCTCCGATGTTTGATTTTTTTACATATGAAAAAGAATTAGAAGAAATAGCAAATATGATTAATAATTATTTAGTTAAAGAAGGTGTTTTAAAAGAAATTAATATTCTTACGGATATTTTCTTCTTAAAAAAGCATGAAAATTGTGTGGCAGGTACTGATTTATTAACATATGCACCCAATGGGAAAATATATATTTGTCCGGCGGAATATTTTGAAAATTCAGAGAAGGGAAGTGTTGGAGATTTAAATACAGAAATAAAAATTCCTAACAGGCATCTTTATACGAAAGAGTATGCACCAATATGCAAAAATTGTTCTGCATATCAATGTGAAAATTGTTTTTGGATTAATAAAAAATATACTTATGAAGTTAGTGTGTCTCCGAGTTTTCAGTGTAAAAAGGCAATGATAGAAAATAAAATTTCTTATAAATTACAGAAAAAGATAGGAAGAAAAATAGAATGCTATAACCAACTAGATAATGACGGATTTAAGGATCCATATTTAAAAATGGATGGAGCTGGAACAAATCTTGGTTATTATACAGTAATGTGAGGAGAAGAAAAATGCTAAAAGTGGGAAAAATTACAGAAGAAGAAAATAAAGAAATATCTGATATACATGAAAAATTGATTGCATTAAATAATTTACTACTATTAGAAAATTTATCGAGTGAGATAAATAGTAATTTAAGTGAAGATATAAGAAAATATCAAAATATATTTCTCCTGTACTAAAGTCTACAACCCAGTTTCCTTTTTCTCTTCCTTCCCACTGATACTTTTTTGACTTACTTTCCCACCATTTATTAAACATATTTTGATATTTTCTTATATCTTCACTTAAATTACTATTTATCTCACTCGATAAATAGTAATTTAAGTGAAGATATAAGAAAATATCAAAATATGTTTAATAAATGGTGGGAAAGTAAGTCA
>NZ_JACOOY010000018.1:0-68252 GCF_014287705.1 Dorea hominis
G
Source organism: Dorea hominis (assembly GCF_014287705.1). Classification (NCBI taxonomy): domain Bacteria; kingdom Bacillati; phylum Bacillota; class Clostridia; order Lachnospirales; family Lachnospiraceae; genus Dorea; species Dorea hominis. The sequence goes on from NZ_JACOOY010000018.1 coordinate 2, forward strand.
AAAATCCGGTCTCCAAGCTGTTTTATTTTGGTGACAAGAAATCCTCCATTCATTTCCATACAAAAGCTCCTATATAGTAGTTTATTAAAAACATACTATATAGGAGCTTTATTGTCAACAGTTTATATGTCTTAATAGGTAAATTCCGTTTTTTTTCAATTCTCCAAACTGGAATTGTTCAAGCTTTTCAAATACTAACGTTCTTAATTCTGTTCAATAATTGATTTATAGTAGTTACCAAAGTCAGCAAGTGAATTAACAATTGGAAGCATTTTTGTTCCGAGTTCCGTTAAGCCGTATTCAACTCTCGGTGGCTGCTCATGGTAATCGTGGCGATATGCCAGCCCATCACTCATCATTCTCATGGATTCCGTAAACAGTTCCTTACAGACGAAGCACTTAAAATTCTTCACAAAGCAAAGGAATTAAATCCAAATGGAATATATGTCTTTGAACCTAACGGTGCGATTATGACAACAGACAGCTTTAACCGCCGATTGAAGAAATATTGCAAAGAAGCCGGTGTTCCTTATCATTCCAGTCATAAAATCCGCTTTTACAATGCTTCAACAGCTTTTGACGGAAATAATCTTACAACCCTTAGTTATTTAATGGGACATAGTGAAACAGCTACAACATTGCATTACTTGCGGAATGTCAATAAGAGGAAGAACGATAGGCTTGCTTTTCAGAATCTTGGTATTTCATCATAAAGTGTTCAAAGGTGTTCAAACTTTTTGAAGCAAAAAAATAAGAGAAACGCTGTAAATTCAACGTTTCTCCCATTTTTAACTAATGCCGCAGACCGGAATCGAACCGGTACGGGAGTATAAGTCCCGCAGGATTTTAAGTCCTGTGCGTCTGCCAGTTCCGCCACTGCGGCATACAAGGTGAATCGCGCCGATTCCGAAGGAATCGTGTGCATCGATGCGAAGCATCGCGTCACATTTCGTGATTCTAATACTTGCGAATCGTGACAAACTATTATCACGAAATGGGACCAATAGGGCTCGAACCTATGACCCTCTGCTTGTAAGGCAGATGCTCTCCCAGCTGAGCTATGATCCCATATCAAATTGTTATCGCTTACTCACATATGTGATAAGCAAGCGACCCAGAAGAGACTCGAACTCTCGACCTCCGCCGTGACAGGGCGGCGCTCTAACCAACTGAGCCACTGGGCCATATGGACCTTCGGGGACTCGAACCCAGGACCGATCGGTTATGAGCCGATTGCTCTAACCAACTGAGCTAAAGGTCCAAATCATTAAGTCCCTGTTAGGAACTAAGCCGATGATCGGACTCGAACCGATAACCTGCTGATTACAAATCAGCTGCTCTGCCAATTGAGCCACATCGGCATCTTCCCAATTACTTGGGTAATGACTCCAACGGGAATCGAACCCGTGTTACCGCCGTGAAAGGGCGATGTCTTAACCGCTTGACCATGGAGCCAAAAGATACATTATCATGTCGATCGCTTAACATGTTACTCACGCGACCGAGTTATATATTATCATATCATTTTTATTTTGACAAGGGTTTTTTGAAATTTTTTTATTTTATTTTTCCAGAATAATTTCTTCTCCCTTTTGCTGTATAGCTATCCGCCAAAATCTGCTTATGCCTTAAAGTGTTCCAGCATAATCGGCATACATTCTTTGCTGTATTCACCCAGCGAGTATACTCCTTTGTTCAGACACCAGTCGGATACAAGTGCACGCTCACACATCGCATAATACTGGGTAATCTCACTTATCGGCATGTCACTGCGGATCTGTCCTTTCTTCTGCCCTTCATCCACAATCTTCGTTACCAGTTTATAATAACTTCGGTTCTGATCCAGCAAATGTCTTTCTCCCTGAGCCACAAGCTGTGTCGAATACAAAGATGCCAGCAGATCAATGCTGATCTTCTCTTCCATCATAGAATGTGCTTCATAATTTATATATAACAACTTATAAAAACTGTTCATATTGGCATCCATCTTTACTTCCAGTTCTTCATAGAAATCATCCAGGATCATAGACAATGTGTTCAACAGCTCATCCTTTGTATTAAAATAATAGTAAAAAGAACCTTTTGATGTTCCAGATAATTCAATAATATCGTCTACTGTCGTTCCATTGTATCCCTTTTCGTAAAACAACTGCCACGCAGCCGTTACAATTCTGTTTTTTATGCTCTCTTTTTTTATCTTTTCCATCTTAAACACTCCAACTTATATCTTTTAATGTTCTTTTTCTATTCCGAACTGCATCCATCACCGTACATAAAAACAACTCTCCGGTTCCACCGGTATATTTTCCGTGTCGATCCATTCAATCTCTATGAAGCTATTGCGGTTCAGTCCTTCCTGGAGCTTATGGATCATCGGCTCTCTGCCCTGAATCTCCATTACAACCGTACCATCAAATTCATTTTCTACCCAGCCGGTCAGTCCAAGTGACTGTGCCAGATATTTGGCGGTATAACGGAAACCTACTCCTTGTACTCTTCCATGAAATACAATCCTTTGGCGAATCTCAGCCATATTATCTGCCTTTCTTTTAAAATGCCATACGAATTATTCCGTACTTCCACAATTCTGTCCGACGTTGGCATATTATGGTTTCATGCTTTTACCCCTGACATCATATACTATATTACTTTATCACGTTACAAAATTCAATTAAAAAACTATTCATTTTCTAAGATTTATTCAAAATTCTTTGCCACAAGACGGCAGTACTCTTCATACGCCTCTACACCGGCAAATGCTTCTCTCAGAGAATCTCTTACTCCTTTATAATACCAGCCGATGATTTCTTTGTCTTTCATGCGGAAGCGTTCCCAAAGCTTCTCTCCGGCAATCGGATAATCACGGTCAATATCCCGCATATTGGACAGCTTGTCTGCCAGTGCGATCATCTGCACTTCTTGCGGCGCTGTACGCAGGTGCTCGATCGTAGCGCTTTTGCGCTCCATCCATGTTCTGGACTTGTCTTCGCTCTCCTGTGCAACCATTCCTGCCACTCTCTCTGAAAAAAGCTCGGCAAGCATCCTTTCTGTCACGCCCTCACAGTCTTCAATCGTGTCATGCAGAATAGCCGCGCTTATAACTTCTTCATCCGTCGTCATCGTTGAAACAATATCCCCGACTTCTATCGGGTGGACGATATACGGTCTTTTCGTTCCTTTTCGAAATTGTCCGTCATGCGCCTTCGTTGCAAATTCTCTTGCTTTGTCTATCATGCTGATTTCCTCCGTATGAATTTCTTCTTTCATGATACCATTTACAACTTTAAATATCAATCACGAGACAGTATAATAATATCCGTAAGGAGGATTCCGATTATGAACAAAACAATTCTTGTCACAGGCGCTTCCCGTGGGATTGGGCGGGCAATCGCACATGCATTTGCAGACTGTGGCTACCATGTATTTTTAAATTGTAACTCATCTGTAAAACAACTCCGGGAAGTACAGCAGGAGATAGAAGCACAATATCCAGGTGCCGCAACCTGCGTACCTGGCAATATTGGCAATCCAGATGATGTCCGCAACATCTTCAAGAGCATTTACAACGAATGTAATGCCCTTGATGTGCTTGTCAACAATGCAGGTGTTTCCCATCTTGGTCTGTTAAGTGACATGACCGATGACGAATGGAACCGTGTGATACAGACCGATCTGTCTTCTGTTTTCTACTGCTGCCGGGAAGCCATCCCGAAAATGGTATCCAGAAAATCCGGACATATCATTAACATTTCTTCCATGTGGGGCGTATCCGGTGCATCCTGTGAAGTTGCTTATTCTGCTGCCAAATCAGGTGTCAACGGACTGACTCGCGCACTTGCAAAAGAACTTGCGCCAAGCCAGATCCCGGTAAATGCCATTGCATGCGGTGTCATAGATACCGTTATGAATCAATGGCTTAATAAAGAAGAGCGCAGAGAATTAGAAGAAGAAATTCCAGCCGGCAGATTTGCCACACCGGAAGAAGTTGCCCAAGCAACGGTAAATCTTGTCAATTCACCGATTTATCTGACCGGACAGATCATCGGCTTGGACGGCGGATATTTGTAAACCCTGTTGAAATGTACGTTGCAAGACATAGCAAAGGCAGCTGCCATTGGCAGCTTTCTCCAGATACTATGACAATACAGAAGAAAAGCCGGTATGCGAACACAAACCTCGCATACCGGCTTTTCTTCTGCCCTTTCATCTCTTATGCTCTTACCGCTTTCTTAAATAAAATGTATCCAATAACGAACAAAACTGCTATCACCGCCACGCCTGCGTTTGCCACGCCGGTCACCTGCGCCACTATTCCGACAAGCGTTGTGCCCATAAAGGATGCTCCTTTTCCGCATATGTCATAAATCCCAAAATATTCTCCGGATTTTTCTGCCGGAATGATCTTCGCAAAATACGACCGCGCCAGTGCCTGAATCGCTCCCTGGAACATACCGACCAGTACAGCAAGTGTCCAGAATTCCCACTGTTTATCCAGCTGGATCGCAAATAATGCGATTCCGATATATGCCACAATACATACTCCGATCAGCCGCTCTGTCGGATATTTTCCGGATAATTTTGCACAGATCAGCGCACACGGGAACGCTACAATCTGCGTCACAAGAAGTGCCAGCAGAAGTCCTGTAGAGTCCAGTCCAAGCGCACTTCCGTAAGCTGTTGCCATCTCAATGATTGTATATACACCGTCAATAAAGAAGAAAAATGCCAGAAGATACCAGAAAATCTTCTTCTCTTTGTGCACATCCATAAATGTTTGTCCGAGACGTTTAAAGCTGTTTTTTACCGAATGAGACGGCACGGCCACATAATTTTTCTGTCTGTAATTTCGAAGTAGCGGAATCGTTACGACTGCCCACCAGACTGCATTTAAAATAAATGCGCCTGTCATCGCCATATGCATCGTGATTCCAATCTTCTCATACATTAACACGAGAACAAGCGACAGGATAAACGGAATACAGCTTCCGATATATCCCCACGCATACCCCTGGGAGGACACTTCGTCCATCCGGTCTGTGCTTGTTATATCTACCAGCATGGAATCATAGAAAATCAGGCTGGCATTGTAACCAACTTTTGCGATCACAAATACAGCAAGAAATACCACCCATGATGTTGGAAATGACATTGCCGCACAGCCGATCACTCCGACCATCATGCTGATAGTAAATAATGGCTTTTTGTAATTCTGCATATCTGCAATGGATCCAAGGACCGGTCCGATCACCGCCACAATCACAGTAGATACGGATGCCGCATATCCCCAGTATGCCAGATAATTGACTTCCGATATTCCGGCAGATTTTGCCAGATAGTTAAAATAGATCGGTATGATCGTCGCGATCAGCATTACAAATGCCGAGTTTCCCACATCATACATAATCCAGTATTTTTCCAGTTTTGTCAGTTTTTTATTCTCCATGTCTGTCCTCTTTTCCACTGTCTTCGTCTCTTTATCCCTGTTTATCCACATTTTTTATTTTCTTACTCAAATGTGCGGTTAAAACGCTGTTCCAGATCCTGTCCGTATTTCAGGCTTTCATCAAAACTTTCCATCAACCGTACTGCGACATCTTCTGCTCTCCGGAACCGTTTGTAAAGTCCGTAATTGCTCTCTGTGCAGTTTGGATTATCCTGTTTCTGGTGCATCAGATCTTTGCAGAATCCAAATCCCGGCACAACTGTAAATAACAGATTCAGAAATCCTCTTTTCAACGCTCCGGGCGCGCGCAGGAAACGTTTGACAAGTTTCAGCCACTGCAAAGACTCTTTCACTGTCTTTGGCGAAATATTTTCATAAAATGGTGCGATCGCCAGCGCAGTTTCTCTGTCTGCAGTGATCAGTCGGTCCAGGCGGTAAGCCAGTGGATGCTGTTTGTCTTTTTTTAGTAAATATTTCTCAAATTCGGATTCTATCGCAAGATGGGAAACGTGTTCCTTTTCCATCATCTCGCTGACATAAGGGTGACATTCACTGTCCAGTGTATAATGACAGATGAATCCCAGAAGATAAGCATACTGCGCGCTGTCTCTTCCATAATGGTTTACAACTTTCGCTGCATGCTCAAAGAATGGTAAAGCAGAAACGGCATGCAGGTGGCTTCCGTATTTTGCTACATCATTCCCGTGATATGGGCGATAGAAAAATAAGATATCCGGTCCCTGCAGGCCGACTTCATACTGATTATAATATTTGAATATGATATTTTTTAATTCTCCGTCTGATTTTTCCGATACTTTCTCTCCGAAACGGTCGTGTGCATATAATGCTGGCATACCTTTGATCCTCCTGTTTCACTTTCTCCTCTAACTATATAAGGATAACAGGGAAAAGTAAACGGTTCTTTTTCAAAACGTAAAAACTATTTTAAATATTTATCTTTTAATTCTTTTACTTTCGCTTCATAAGCATCGTTCTGTTTTTTGCCTAATAACTGCTGATAAATCTGACCTTTTACTTCTTCGAATTCTGCTGTCTTTGGCTCATTTTTCTTCTCAACTTTGATCAGGTGATATCCGAACTGTGTCTTTACCGGTCCGACCACCTTGCCGATCTCTGCATCAAATGCTGCATCTTCAAATTCTTTTACCATCTGACCTTTGCCAAATTCGCCAAGGTCTCCGCCTTTTGCTCCGGATGGGCAGGTAGAAAATTCTCTTGCTGCATCCTCAAATGTCTTTTCACCTGCTTCGATATTCTTTAAGATTGTCTGGCATTTTTCTTCAGAATCTGTCAGGATATGTTTTGCGCTTACTGTTGCACCTTTGCCAAACTGTGCTTTATTTTCCTCATAGAAAGCCTTCTGCTCTTCTTCTGTTACTGTAATATCTTTTAACATATCTCTCATGGAAAGCTGTGCCAGAATGTCTCTTCTTGCTCCTTCCATGATCTCTTTGAACTCGTCAGTTTCATCCATCTTCTCATCTTTTCCAAGCTGTGCAAACAGATACAGATCGATAAACTGTTCTTTGTACTGTTCTCTGTACTGTGGATTCTGTGCATACATCTGCTGCTCTCTCGGAACGCTCTTTAAATACGCTTCAAACTGTGCTTCTGTAAGTTCTTTTCCTGCCACTACGGCTAATACGTTTTCACTCATGATTTATTCTCCTTTTTTCCAGGTCTTCTGACCACGTAAGGGTATTATACCGATATCCTTTTTATTTGTAAAGAAATTAAAGCCATCCACCCGGCAAAAAGGAAAATTCCGACAAACGAAACAAACATGCCTGCCCGTTTTCCGGGTGAGTGATACGTTATTTTTACACGATGCGTTCCTGCTCCAATGCGAAATCCTAAAAACGCTTTGTTTACCTTCTCTGTCTTCACAGTATGACCGTCTACTTTAACAGTAAAGCCTTTATCATATGGTACAGACGTAACAAAACATCCATCCGCCATTCCTTTTACTGTTCCTTCGATCCGGTTACCCTTTGTACGTTTCCAGTCCGTCTGGAATGTATGATAAGAAAATGTCTGCTCTGTCTGTCCCATATATGCTTCTACATTTTTCACATCATAATCTCCGCTGTCCAGAAGAAGTTTCGCTTTTTCTTCTCCTTTATTCAACGCAACGGCATATGTGAACATCGTATTTCCATTATAATAAATATGCGTCTTTGCCGTCAGTTTATTGCGCACACCGTTAAGCCACACAGCGACATCTTTACCGCAGCGGTGATTCTTCACCTGGAAGCGGATATAAAGAACTTCTCCCTCTTTTGCTTTCCGTCCAAAAGTTATCTCCTTCTGCGTCTGCTTTCTGGTGCGGATCTTCCAGAAGCTGCCAGATATATTAAGCTTCTCTATATCGTCTTTTTTCTTATCTCCAGTTGTCACATTCTGAACTTCTTTCGTTCCTGCTTTTACACTCTGTGCAGTCACATTGTGTATTTGTCTGTCTTTACTGCCTTCTGATTTTATACTTTGTACTGCCTGTGCTTCCTCACCCTGCACAACGACAGCTTTCTCAAATACCGTCTGATTATATGGATACTTAAGGCTGTCATATTCACTGTCTGAAATCGTCTGATCTGTTACATATGCCATCGGGAGTACCTCTTTATTTTCATAAACTGCCACTTTCCCATCCTGCATGATCATCCGGTATCCCGGTACATTTTTCTCTGAAAGGATATAACGCACACCCATCAGGAAACGGAACTCAGGATTCTCCGACACTGACTGCATCATCAGATTTCGGAATGGCTGTTCCACTCCGAAAGTATCTTTTCTGAAATTCTGATACTCTGTACTGTACGCTGAAGAATACATGGATGACAGATACTGCTTTCTCCCACGGATACGGTTTAAATCTGCCGCCTTGAATCTGGAATTTCCGACCTCTTCAATGCGATACATTCCAGAATCGCCATTTGCTTTTTTCACTGCTTTTGTCATCTTCTTTTCTATTTTCTGTTCTAATCGGCTGTATGAACGGTTCGTTACTGTTTTATAAAATTCCGGTTCCAGAACGCGGGTTTTATTTGGCATACAGACAGTTAAAAATACAGCCAGAAAACAGACGGACGGAACGAGCAACCACAGCTCCTGCCCTTTCTTTTTCCGGCAGACAGCCAAATAACAGAATGCAAGATAAAACACTAGCAATGCAATATCTTCTGCCAGCAATATAAAACTATATTTCGTATCTGTATGCCAGACAAAAAGCAATGTCACCAGATATGCTACGGCACTTATCTTTACATTTACCTGTTTCTCTGTCTGTTTCTTTATGTATGTGGCAATCATATAGCAGAATAATGGCAGAAATGGAATCCATACTTTTCCGCGGATATATAAGCCGCCGTTCAAAACCCATGCAAATGCCGGAATCGCCAGAAGAACCAGACTGATCTGGCTCAACAGCCGTTCCTGCCATTTCCGATAAAACAGCCCGGTAAGCAATACCGTAAGAAGGAGTGTAGTAAGTCCGACACCATATGACTGATAAAACAGCTCTTTTACCGGCATTTTGGGAAATAACAGATCTTTCCATGTATAGCCGGACTGGATATGATTCCCCTGCATGAGCGAATACGCAGTCGGCACAAGCAGTATTCCGCTTAACAAAACGGAGATTCCCATCGAAAAAACATAACCTGCTGCCGCTTTTATGAAATCTCTCCAGACTGTCACTTTTGTCACGCCTTCTGCTTTTTCTTCCATCTTTATATATCGGCACAGTCCGTATACTGCGAGCGCCAGCATCCCTCCGATACTGAAATAAAAGCTGGTAAGGATCATCCCCCAGACACCAATGATTAAAATAGTATGTGCTCTGACACCTTCCCGCACCGGATGCAGCTTTACCTCTTCCCGGATGATTTTTACAAAGTCCAGATAGCGATCTGCGCCAAGAAAGGACAATAACAGCCACGGCATGTAATTTACAAACATGATCTGGCTGTAAGACTGCACGATCATCGGACCTGCTAACAGAAAAAGCAGGCTGACTCCAAAACAGATTTTCCGGTTAAACCCTCTGCGGCTCAGCCAGTAATGTAAAAGCATTACAGAAAGTGCGAGACTTCCCACACTGACTGCCATAATGTAATCACTCATGCTTACAAACGGAAACAGATATGACAGAAGGATTGCCGGACTGTACAGACCATAGTAAGCAAAATTATAAATATTCTGCCCGCCGCCTGCCTGCAGTGTAAAATCCGGGAAGAAATTCCCGGTATCATAAAACTGCTGGCGGAACAGTTCCGGTATGACACTGTGCTGGCTGATCCAGTCTACTTTTGCGCCAAAGATTCCATATCTTCCGGCGAAAAACCAGCATGCTCCCACACTTAATAATGCCAGTAAAATATACGGCAGCAGTTGTTTCCACTGCTGCCTGTTTTTCCATATTTTTAAATATTCTTTAGCCCATATCATGCGTTAACTCCTTATCCGGTTCGCTTGAATCTTTAAGGATAAAAATCGGTCTGCGCTTTGTTTCCAGATAAGTCTTGGACAGATATTCTCCAACAATTCCGGTACACAGAAGCTGCACACCACTGACAAGGAAGATAATACATGCCAGCGATGGCCAGCCAGAAACCGGATCTCCCCAGATGCATGTCCGCGCAACGATCAAAATGATCACCAAAAAGGATACCACGCAGAAGATTACACCGATCACGGAAGCAAGTGACAACGGGGCTACGGAAAATCCTGTAATTCCTTCCAGGGAATAGAAAAATAATTTCTTCATGGACCACTTCGTCTCTCCTGCGGAGCGCTCAATATTTTTATATTCCAGCCATTTTGTACGAAAACCTACCCAACCGAAAATCCCCTTGGAAAACCGGTTATATTCGCTCATTTTCAGCACGGCATCTACCATATTTCTTTTCATCAGACGGTAGTCTCTGGCACCGTTTACAATCTCTGTTTTGGAAATACGGTTAATAAATTTGTAAAAGCTTTCAGATAGAAAGGAACGGATCTTCGGCTCTCCGCTTCTTGTAGAACGCCTCGTTGCCACACTGTCATAATCTTCTGTCTGTAAAATCTCATACATCTTTGGCAGCAGTGACGGCGGATCCTGCAGATCCACATCCATAATTGCCGCATACTCTCCCGTGGCATTTTTAAGTCCTGCATAGATTGCCGCTTCTTTTCCGAAATTTCTTGAAAAAGAAAAATACTGACACCGTTCATCCTTCTCATGCAGTGTTTTCATCTCTGCCAGCGTATGATCTGTAGATCCGTCATCTACAAAGATCAGCTCAAATTTCTCTTCTTTCATCTGAGCCATAATCTTGCACATTTCTTTATAATAAATCGGAAGAGCCGCATCTTCGTTATAACACGGTACAATAATCGATATTTTATTCATAGGTGCAACCTCCTGTATATTTTAATTTCCAGCTCTTTATTACTTAAGCTATTTCCATTTCATACAGAAGCATACACATTAAATCTTAAGAACTTATTTATCATTCTATTAAGATTTCCTAAATAATTACTGAGCACTTTCTTTTTTTTCTGCAAATGTAAGTTCCATGCGTGTTCCTTTTCCAACTTCACTGTCCACATGGATCTTAATATCATGCATGAGTGCACCATGTTTTACAATAGAAAGTCCGAGTCCGGTTCCGCCGGTTTCTTTGGAATGACTCTTATCTACACGGTAAAAGCGCTCAAAGATCCGCTCCACTTCATCCTTCGGGATCCCAATACCCGTATCCTGCACAATGACTTTCTTGCCCTGTAACGTCGTTCCTACCCAGACGCTGACAGAACCATTTTCTTTATTATATTTGATCGCATTTTCTATAATATTATAAAGCATCTCATCCAGCACCTGATGCACGCCTCTGAACATAACCGGTTCTCCGGTCATCTCTATGTGTACATGTCTTGCAGAAGCATTGGATGCAAGGCGGCTGCAAATCTCTCTTGTAAGATCATAGAGATCTACTTCTTCTTTCTCCAGTTCGACTACACCTTCATCCAGTCTGGAAAGTTTGATGATATCTTCTACCAGCGTGATAAGCCTCTTTGCCTCATGGTAAATTCTTTCTGAAAATCCTTTCATGTCTTCCGGGCGCACCAGTCCGTCCTTCATGATCTCCGCATAACCGGAAATCGAAGTCAGAGGGGTCTTTAACTCATGGGAAACATTCGCCGAAAATTCTTTTCTCATCTGTGCAACCAGGTCTTTCTGTTTGTTCTGCTGATCAATCCTCTGTAAAAGAGGTGTCAGTTCTTCGTATATCTCATTATCCAGCGGAGACTCCAGATCCAGCGTGTTAATTGGATGGATCAGTCTTCCCACCTGCCAGCGCGACAGAAAATAGGCAAATACAATCATACAGAAAGCAATCAGTCCCATGAACGGCAGAACATTCATTGCTGTACGAAATACACTGTCCATGGATTTAGATACACGTAAGACACTGCCGTCGGACAGGCGCACTGCATAATAAAACATTTCTTTCTGCATGGTTTTGGATTCTCTGATATCCTGACCGGTACCTCTTTTCTCCGCCGCTTTTATCTCCGGTCGGTTCTTGTGATTCTCCCGTTCAATCGCATTTTCACCGGAATCATATAATACGGTCCCATCTCTTGCGATCAACGTTACTCTTGTCGTCCGGCGCACATCATCCATTTCTTTTAAGTAGGATTCTCCTGTCTTCTCGATTGCCGTTTTAATATAATCCGCTTCCTGATGGATTTCATTTTCCATCAGATCTAATGTCTGTCTGTAAACAACAAAAGTAGTTATGACATACGCGATTAACAGCGTTGTCATAACTACCAGTGTCATACTATTTTGTATCTTGTTCTTTAACTTCATAGTATCTCTGACTCCTATTCACTAATCCGGTATCCAACTCCGCGAACGGTCTCTACACGTTCGCCGCACTTTCCCAGTTTCTGCCTTAATGTCCGGATATGTACATCTACCGTTCGCGTCTCACCGTCAAAATCATATCCCCAGATCTCTTCCAGCAGAGAATCTCTTGTCATAACAATATTCGGGTTCTCCATCAGTCTCTTCAGAAGCTCGTATTCTTTCAGCGTCAGGCCTATCACTTCACCGTCCGCTTTCACTTCGTGCTTCTTCGTATTGATCTCCAGATTACCGGACACAATGATATCTTCTGCTTTCTTCTTTGCCGCACCACTTCTTCTCAGCACTGCCTTGATACGGGATACCAGCTCCATCATGCCAAATGGTTTCGTCACATAATCATCTGCTCCAAGATCCAGCCCTTTTACTTTGTCGTACTCCGCACCTTTCGCAGTGACCATAATTACCGGTATATCTCTTGTTTTGGAAGAGTTTTTCAAGCGTTTTAACAGCGAAATACCGTCCTCTCCCGGAAGCATAATGTCCATTAATATCAGATCCGGTGTCTCCAGCGCAAGCGCTTCAAGAAAGCTTTTCCCCTCTTCAAAACCTCTTGCTTGAAATCCTGTCGTCTCCAGCGTATATACTACTAATTCCCGAATGTTGCTGTCATCTTCCACACAAAATATCATCGTCTTCTCCTCGTTTTCCGTGGGGTTATACCTGGCTGTCCTTATGGATTCCGGTAATTGAAAATTCTACCCACTCTGCAATATTTGTCGCATGATCGCCGATTCGTTCCAGATATTTAGCAACCATGATAAGATCGATTGCCCTCTTGCCTTGCACACCTTTATTATCAGAAATAAAATTGATCAGCTCCTGCTTATTTTCCTCAAACAGACGATCCACTGCATCATCCGCTTCCATTACCTGTCTGGAAAGCTCCAGATCTTTTTCTACATAGGCATTCACACTGTCACGCACCATCTTTGCAACGGATTCTGACATCTGACCGATCGTCTGGATATCTGTTGCTTCTGACTTATTCTCAGAAATAATGATTTCCGCAATATCTGATGCCTGGTCACCGATTCGTTCCATATCGGTGATCATCTTAAGAGCCGCAGAAATCTGCCTTAAATCTCTTGCCACCGGCTGTTGCTGCAAAAGAAGTTTCAGGCACAGTCTCTCAACATCTTTTTCCATCTGATCAATCTCTTCATCCGCACGAATGACTTCTGCTGCCTGTTTTAAATCTCCTTTTTTCAGTGCTTCTGTTCCTCTGTTGATTGCAACTTCGCATAATTCACCCATATGTGTGAGCTGCTCATTTAATAAATCCAACTGCATATCAAACTTATTACGCATATCTTAACCAAACCTCCCTGTAATATAATCTTCTGTTCTCTTATCTGATGGAATCGAGAACAATTTTTCTGTTTCATTGTATTCAATCACTTCTCCTAACAGGAAAAAGGCAGTATTATCTGATACACGCACAGCCTGTTGCATATTGTGTGTTACCATGACAATAGTATAATCTTTTTTCAATTCCATCGCAAGGTCTTCGATCTTCGATGTTGAAATCGGATCCAGTGCGGATGTCGGCTCATCCATCAGAAGTACTTCCGGCTGTACTGCCAGCGCGCGGGCAATACAGAGTCTCTGCTGCTGTCCACCGGACATTCCAAGCGCACTCTTTTTCAGACGGTCTTTACATTCATCCCAAATGGCCGCACTGCGGAGCGATTTTTCCACAATATCATCCAGTTTTGTTTTGGAATGGATTCCATGTGTTCGCGGTCCGAATGCGATGTTGTCATAGATACTCATCGGAAACGGATTCGGTTTCTGGAATACCATACCAACACGTTTACGAAGCAGGTTTACATCAATATCTTTATAAATATCTTTACCGTCCAGTCTTAAATCACCTTCGATCCGGCAGCCTTCTACCAGATCATTCATCCGGTTGATAGATTTTAAAAGTGTTGATTTACCACAGCCGGACGGTCCGATAAATGCTGTGATTTTATTTGGCTCAATTTCCAGATTCACATCTTTTAACGCATGGAAATCGCCATAATAAAGATTCATATTACTAATACTAATTTTACTCATGACTGTTCCTCTTTTATTTTCCTAAATCTGTCTGTTCTTACGATTTTGTAAGTTTCTTCGCTGCAATTCCTGACAGTGTGTTAATGACAACTACAAGGACAAGCAGAATAACAGCGGTTGCATATGCCTGATCCATATAAAGTCCTTCACTTGCCAGATTATACATATGAACTGCCAGTGTTCGTCCGGAACTCATTACATTCTTTGGCATCTTTGCCAGTGTTCCTGCAGTATAGATAAGTGCCGCTGTTTCTCCGACAATACGTCCGACTGCAAGAATCACTCCTGCAAGGATTCCAGGCACTGCCGACGGAAGAACAATCCGAAATACCGTTCTAAGTTTTCCGGCTCCCAGTCCAAAGCTTCCTTCTCTGTAAGAATCCGGCACAGATTTCAGTGCTTCCTCTGTACTACGCATGATCAGCGGCAATACCATAATTGACAATGTAAATGCTCCTGCGAGAATGGAGAATCCCCAGTGGCAGAATGTTACAAAGAACAACATACCAAACAGGCCATATACGATAGACGGGATTCCCTGTAACGTCTCCGTCGTCAGTCTTATGATTTCTACGAATTTATTTCCACGTTTTGCATATTCCACAAGGTAGATTGCTGAAAATATACCAAGCGGAACTGCGATCAGAAGTGATAACGCTGTCATGATCAATGTGTTGATAAGCGCCGGCATAAGTGATGCATTGTCAGAAGTATAGGTAAATGAAAACAGTGACGGTTTCAGATACGGTACTCCATTGACCAGAATATAGGCAATCAGAAAAAGTAACGCTGCAAATGTAATAATTGCTGCAATCAAAACTAAAAGCATTACGATGAAAGAGCCCGGTGTCCGTTTGTAGCTTTTCAGTTTTTCTTTTACAGAACCTCCCTGTCTACTCATGTTCACTCCTCCTCTTTAAAAGTGCTACGCTGAAATTCAATATCAGAATAAATACGAACAACACAACGCCTGTTGCGATCAGCGCTTCTCTGTGCAGTCCTGCTGCATATCCCATCTCAATTACGATATTGGCTGTCAGTGTACGCACACCGCGGAAAATGCCTTCCGGCATTCTTGCCTGGTTTCCTGCAACCATGATAACTGCCATCGTTTCTCCGATTGCACGGCCGATCCCAAGAACCAGTGCTGCGATCACTCCGGATTTTGCTGCCGGAATGACAACTCTGAAAATAGAACGTTCGTGAGTAGCTCCAAGTGCCACTGCACCTTCATAATACTGTTCCGGGACTGCTCTAATCGAAGACTCTGTAAGTCCGATAATAGTTGGCAAGATCATCATTCCAAGTAAAATAGACGCAGTCAGAATACTGTTTCCATTTCCATGAAATCCCATATTCCGGCCAAACTCTCTGACTAACGGTACAATTACAACCAGTCCGAAGAATCCGTAAATAACAGAAGGAATTCCGGCAAGAAGTTCCGTTGCTGCTTTTAAAGGTTTATAGATTCTTTCCGGGCAGTAGTACGCCATAAATACTGCTGTTAATATTCCAATCGGGACACCGATAATGATCGCTCCTGCTGTAACATATAAGCTTCCTACGATCATCGGGAAAATACCAAAGATCTCGTTCTTCGGGCGCCAGAGCGTTCCCGTCAGGAATTTTACAAATCCGATTTCCTTCATTGCAGGTATACCATTTGCAAATAGAAAGATACAAATGAGTGCTACCGCCAGCACCGAAGCACAGGCGGCAACAAAGAAGATTACCTGCATGACTCTTTCAGTCAATGCTTTTCTTTTCATATTATTTTACTACCTCATCCCATGTGGTTGCATCGCCGGTGTAGATGGTCTTTACCTGATCTGCTGACAGTTCATCTGTTGTGTTGTTCTTGTTTACGATGACCGCAATACCATCTGTTGCGATGACTGTGTTCTGTAATTTAGCGGCTTCATCATCTTTCAGGTCACGGGATGCCATTCCGATATCATAGCTTCCATCGATTGTTGAAGTCATACCTGTTGTAGAATCTGTTGTCTGAAGTTCTACATTTGCTTTGCTGTTTACTGCTTTGTAACCTTCGATCAGTTTTTCCATAACCGGTGATACAGAAGAAGATCCACCGACAACTACTTTACCGGAAACTTCTTTTCCTGAGTAAGGTTTTGCTCCATCTACCGGAATATATCCGTTATCAGATACGATTTTCTGTCCTTCTTCACTCATCACATAATTGATGAAATCTTTTGCAACTTCATTTTTCATATCTTTCTTTACTGCAATGTTGAATGGTCTGGATACTTTGTATTTTCCTGCTTTGATATTCTCTGCTGTTGCCTCAGCTCCGTCAATCTTCAGTGCTTTTACGCTGTCATCCAGGGATCCGAGTGATACATAACCGATAGAATAATCATCGCCTGCCACTGTTGTCATCATAACAGATGTGCTGTTTGTGATCTGTGCTTCATCTGTTGTCATATCCACTTTCTCACCGTTTTTCTCTTCTTCAATGCCGAACAGTTCAATGAAGGCTCCTCTCGTTCCTGAGCCATCTTCTCTGGATAAGATTGTGATATCGTTTGATGAATCCCAACTTGACTCGCTCTTCTTATCACTGCCGTTATCTTTACTGTCGGATTTTCCACATCCTACTGCAAGTGTTCCGACCATTGCTGTCATTGCTACTACTGTAATAAACTTTTTCAATTTCATTTTCTTTGTCTCCTTTGATTTGGATATTTTGCAATATGTTCTTTACAGTTATGTATCATACAGGTCGATTGTAAAATCCAAAATCGCGGGATTGTAAAAACTATGTAAAATAAGAAACGCGACAGATTTTCGCCTGCCGCGTTTCTTGTTTGTTCTTTTTATTTGTATTCCTTAATAAATACTATGCTCTTCTTATTCATATTTCTTGATGAAATCTACATTCTTCTTTTCTATCGGACTTAAATAAGAATCTTTAAAATCTTTCGGAGCAATGTATCCGTTATACCATGCCTGTGAATCAAAATATACCTGTAATGACTGATCATCAAACAGACGGCCTTCTCTTGCATAGATTTCATTTCTTGCAAGTCTGAGTTCCGCACTGGAAAGCCCGCTGATATCTGAATAATCAAGCAGATAATCCGAACTGTACGGAATTACATAACCGCTGGAACTGATATAGTGTCTCTGATTATCATATGGATTGATAACAATGATCTTACTTGTATTGCCACGGTTATTTGCATTGTTATTCGTCTTTTTCTTTGCTGTCTGTTTTACTTTGATACTCTCAGCCGTAATATAATACGGTGTTTCTGTCACTACGTCTTCGATTTTCTTAGAAGCTTCGGTATCACCGGTAACAAAAATATAGTTATCACCTTTCTGAAGTTCAAACTTCAATGTTTTCGTTCCTTCTCCAAGCATGCACAGTTCTGTCTTAGTTGTTCCTTTATCCGGATAATTTACTTTCCAGCCAAGTCCACCCTGGTCATTGGATGGTGTATAACTGAACTTCACTTCCGCAGTACCTTCTTTTTGTGTCGAAATCACAAAGTAGTCCACATCATCTTTGGAATCGATATAGCCGGTCACTGGTTTTCCTTCTTCCAGTGTAATCGCCTGATTTATAGAATCATTTGGCTCATTGGAATCTTTTACTTCCTTTTTTTCCGGCTCTTTCTGCTCTGTTGTTTCCGTTTTTGTCTCTGGTTTTGTCTTTTTTGGGGACCTTCCAAGTCCAAATACAACGAGTGCGATAATCACCACCGCCATAACAGCACATACAATGCCAAGTATAATAACCAGATTTTTTGATCCTTTCGGCTCATTCTTCTGTACTCTTTCTTCCTGCTCGTCCGGCCACTCGGTTGCAAATTCCTCATTTGCATCTGGTGTTTCATGTACAGCCGGTGCCTCTTCGGTTTCTGTTTTGTGTCCACAATGTGCACAGAACATCGCACCCGGCTCTATCGGCCGGCCGCAGTTAGGACAAAATCTTGCTCTCTCTCCCATCTTACTTCTTCCTCCGTACTTTTTCTTTCCTTATTATTCTTAATTTTCTTCTTTTATTTTTTCTTCTTTCAGTTCTTCTTCCGTAATCTCCTGCGCCGTCTCTTCCAGAGCTTCTTCAATATCTGCCAGTACTTCCGGCTCAGATTCAGACTCTGCTTTTAATTCCGGCACATTCTCCGATATTGCTTCTGCCAGCATTTCTGACTCCGGCTCCGGCATCCTTATATTTTCCGGCTCTGGCTCCGGCATTGTCTGTCGGCTCTCTTCTTCCAGTTTATTTCCACAGTTAATGCAGAACAGAGCGTCACCATCATTTTTGAAACCGCAGTTTGTACAATATTTTTCTTTCATATTTGAGGCTTCCAGATTCTCTTTTACCGTCAATGAAGAGCCACATTTTACACAGAATTTGGAATTTATCTTATTGCCATATCCACACTGTGGACATGGTTTTACTTCTGTAGCCAGACGCAGTTCTTCTTTTTCTTTCTCAATCTGTGCACGCAATCTACGGATCTCAGCAAATAATTCTTCATATTCGGTTCCCGCTTCCTCTGCGTGCCGTTTCACACACTGCACACCAACCTGATATATGAGTTTCTCTATCATCTTCTCGTCATCTCTGATTTTCGCAGAAATTCGCTCACTCTCCAGTCCATCTTTTATCTTTGTTGATATTCCCTGACCAGCGGCATTGATTGAGTCTTTCATTTTATCCAGCATCGCCATATATCATCCTCCCTATATCTTTTCAAGATTTGCTTTCGCAAAACATATAACAGCCCTAAATGTCTCTCATCTGTTATAAATTGTTCTGTCTGTTATATGCATTGCAAATCCGGTTACTGTTCTTGATCAGGATGTGCATTGCAACAAACGGTCCCAAACCACATAATAAAATTCCGATCAGATCCCACACTAATACAGTTGTTCCGTTCTCTGGAAATGTCATTCCGTAGCGCGGTGCATTGGTGCAAAGCCTGTTTCCTATTTTATAAGACCAGTAAAATGAATAAATTCCACAGGTCAGGAATGACAATATAATAAATGCAGCCAGACCGGACGTCATCTCTCCATCTCCTTCACATGCAATGTTCACATCATGCGCCATCTTATATATGAAATAATAACTGTAGATTCCACAGGTAACGATCGACAGCAGTATGTATATGGCAAGACTTCTGTCATCCTGCAGTCTCTCTTTTCTTCCTGCCGGCATCTGATCATTACTGCTAAAGCTCTGTTTTACATTGTGTATCTCACTTTCCATTTTCCGTTCGGTTGACCGGAAAGTCTGATTCACCTGCTCAGAAAACTGCTTTTTTATTGTGCATGGATTGCCACACTTCGGGCAAAACTTTGCGTTATCGGGCAGTTTCGCCCCACATTTCGTACAAAACACTATCTTTCTTCCTCCTCATTCCTGTATAGTTCCTGCGGATATGCAGGCTCTATCGATAACTATGATACCCTCGGATTGTTCCGTGCTGCTTTGGTATCATGTAAATGATGTCAGGATCATTAAGCCGTAAAACCACTCCCGTGCAAGCACGTCGTGGTTTCAGGCTTTTGACCCTGGCATTATATAAATTTTATCATAGTAAAATATCATTGTAAATATTAGCATTATGAAGAATCTCCGTAAATTTTAAAAGGGAAATTGCATTTTTATGCTATCAATGCTAAACTAAGCTAAAACTTAACGAACACAAAGGAGAATTATTATGTTTTGTAAACACTGTGGAAAGCAGCTGACAGATGGTGCAAAATTCTGCCCCGACTGCGGAACCCCTGTTTCTGCTAAAGCTCAACATACACAGCAGCATTTCGAAGCTACAACGTCACACAAGCAGACACCATACAATGAGGCTGCACATCCTACACCACATAACCACGAACATCGAACTCAGCAGACTGCAAAAACAGCATCGCATAACCGCACACATCCGACACAGACAATAAACCACACAAAATCTTCTGTAGCAGGTGCAATGAATTATACCGCCTCTGATATGACAACAGATCCTGCACCAAAAGTACGCAGAAATTTTACAATTGGAAATATTGTCACCTGGATTGGATGCTTCCTTGCATTTATATCCATGTTTATGACTTTTGCCACGGTATCTATTCTTGGTTTTTCCCAGACAGTCACTCTTTTTGATACTAATGACGGAAAATTATTTCTTGCAGTGATCCTGGCAGTGGCGATTATTAACTTCTTCCGTATTGATATTATCAGCCTGATCGGATCATGTGTCGGTGTTTTCTTCCTTCTTATGGAATACAAAGATGCCGCCGATAAATTACAGCAGTTTTCTTCTATGGTTCATTATGGAATCGGACGAATGCTTCTGACTGTCGGAATTATTCTGATGGTACTAGGTGCAGTCGCAAGTATCTTCCTTCGCAAGAAGAATGTGAAACTGAATGTTTTACAGTAAATCGACGGACGGATATAAATGTAAATATTATCTGACCCAATGTAAGATAATACACTATATTACATGCTATATATTTTATCAAAGCCAGCTGATTTGCTGGCTTTTTATTTACGCCATATACTTTTGCACAAAACACGTAATAAGATAAAAAGAGCAACCACACCCTATTTTTATTCAGTCGCATAACCGACTCTCTTAAAACGGATGTGATTGCTCTTGAATTATCATCTTTCAATCACTGATAATTTGTTAATTCCTATTTTTCAACATCTCCGACTACAGCCCATCTCCAGAATGACTGGTCATAGTTCCATGTATTCTTGCATCCTGCCATTTCAAGTACAAGCTGCATATATGCGGAACGAATACCGCCTGTGCAATAAGTTACGATCTTGTCATCTTTGGAAATGCCCGCATCTTTTAACATCTTATCAATGTCAGCCTGTGATCTTAATGTTCCGTCTTCACGGAAAAGATCTGTATACCGAATATGGATTGCTCCCGGAAGATGTCCGCCTTTTGCTTCGTTATATTTCTTAGCACCTTCATACTCTTCATCTGTACGAACATCAACGATCTTGTAATCTTTGTAGTTCTTCTGAAGTTCTTCTGTTTCCATGTCATGTGTCATGTCAAGTTTGTCGATCTTCACATCTACTTTGTCTAACTTGGAAGGTCCTTTCTGTGTCTCAGCTCCGGCATTTACCAGCGCTTCGTATCCACCGTCAACCATCTTAAGGTTTGTGTAACCTGCTACGCGCAGCTCCCAGAGAACACGGGCATCTTCTCCCCATCCTCCAAGTGTCTCACCTAAGAGAACGATTTCCTTGTTCGGATCAAGGCCGAGGTTGCTGAGTTTTTTAGATAACTCTACAGGCTGTGGAACTTTTCCCCAGTTCTCATCGCCCTGCTTGCCATATTTGTCTTCGCATGTTCCAAGTGCCTGCCAGCTTGTAGCTGCTGCACCCTTGATCGTCTCTTTATTAGAATATTTCTCGCCACGGCAGTCAAGAAAAATTACATTGTCATCGCCCATCAGTTTCTTCGCTTCTTTTGCGGTTATCAGGTATTCTCCTTTAAAAGAATCCTTGGAAACCAAATCGTCGTCCGATACTCCTTTTGCTTTGCTTCCGCATCCAACTACAAGCATCATAGCCAGCAGTCCGACACCCATACATCTGATAAACTTCTTCATACCATTTCTCCTCTTAATCTTCGTTTAATATTTCTTCTGTGATCTGGATCACCTTTTCTGCAAGACACGGACAGAACTCTGTCATCTTTCCGCTGTCTAATGCCCCTTGAAGTCCTTCCGGTGTAGACACATCATAACCGATGATCTCTTTGCAGTTTACAGAACCATATTCCTGTTCAAAACGATTCTTAAACTCCATGTATTTTCCGATCATGACATTCTTCTGGTCCATCAGTCCTTCTTCTTTTGTGTGTCCATACTTCATACCGATCGCCATCAGCGCTCCGGTATAAGCACCACAGACAGATCCTAACATCATGCCGCCTCCAAAACAGGCAGCGATACGGTTTGCTTCGTCTTCACTTAAGTCAAACCGTTCTGCAAAATGACGGAACACTACCTGTGAACAGTCATATCCTTTTATAAAGTTGTCTTTAATTTCATTTGCCATCTGGTTCATATTCTTGTCTCCTTTATTTCTATTTTCCTGCATAACAATGTTTGTCAAACAGAATCTTACGCTTTTTATACGGAGTCCCTACCAGGTCCATAATCGTTGCTTTCGATCCGATCGGCAGATCGATCGCCTGATTAAAATCACAGTCATAAACCTTTGATATTATAAAATTATTTTGTTTTCTTTTTCTGTTTTTCATTATATAACTGTTTGAACAGAACGATAAGACCTGATAAAGCAAATAAGATCAGAAGTCCTGTTACGAGCAGTTTTGCTCCTCCGGTCAGCATACCACCCACATAAGAGTAAACGATGGTTGCCGGAAGCTGTCCGATTCCTGTAGCTACGAAAAATCCCCAGAAAGACATAGATGTAAGACCTGCTGCATAACTTACATAATCAAATGAAATAAACGGCAGAAGTCTTGCGATCAGGATACTTAAATTTCCATGTCTCTCAAAGAAGACATCGATCTGCTGAAGTCCTGCTTTGCTTGTAAGCTTCTCAGCTACATCTCTTCCCAGAATTCTTGCGATATAGAAGCAAATCACTGCTCCTGCCATCGCACTTGACCAGGAAAGAATCGCTCCCTGCCACCATCCGAATAAGTTTGCGTTCGCAAATGTGATCAGGAATGCCGGAAGCGGGGCTGCCACAGACTGTAAGATCATCAATGCAAAAGACACAGCTGCTGCATATGCACCGTAAGATGCAACGAATTCTTTGACAACGGTAAAGTCGCCGCTTGAAAATGCTGCAAAAATACGATTCATCAGCTTATTTACACTCGGTACGCAGAAATAAACTGCCACACATCCTACAATCAACACGATTACAATAATCTTACCGAGCCATTTGTTTTGTTTTTTTGTTTCCACCTCTTGTTCTCCTTTTTTCTTTGTTTCCTTTTGTTCTCTCTTGTTTCTATAGATACTTTGTCCGCATACGATTGATCAGGGATTTGATCGTATCCGGTTTTTCTTTTGTTCCCAGAATCTCCGGCAGGACGTGACGTACCTGCTTACAGCCGTTTCTGGTCAGATTGCCTGCACAGGAGCCGCAATATGTATAAATCGTCTGCGGATACTTCTTCACTGTCTCAGCAAAGCTTTTTGCTATCTCCGGTTCTTTGGCGCATCCCTGGCCGCCAAGGCCACAGCACTGGATATCCTCCAATGTCTGAAATTCTGCGTCTGAAAACGCCTCAATGTCTGTGAGCCATTCTCCCTTTTCTCTGTCAGGGCATGGACGAAACATCGTACCGCCGGGCAGACACTTCTCACCCAGATGCAGTTCCTTTAATTTCTGATAAATGTTCACTACACGGATCGTAAGTCTTGGCTTCAGAAACGCATAACAGTTCGGACACATCGTAATGACCTCTGTCACCCCTGCATCATCCATGCGCTTCTGAATTCCCTGCATAATACGTTCCTCTTCGTCTTCCATTCCTATATCTGCGATTGGTTTTCCACAGCAGTCATAGACCACACCGATCCCGGCTTCTTTTTCAAACAGTTCCACCAGAACTTTTGTTGTCTTCGGATATACAGACGGGAAATTGCATCCCGGAAATAACACACTCTTCTCTGTCACATGCCTATAATTGCGATATGAATATTCCTTTTTTTCAGAAATGGTCCGCTTGTACTCTTTGTTCACCCGCGCGCCTTCGTCAGATGCAACGCTGGCTCTGCGCATATCCATAATGATTCCCTGTCCGTCAATCCCCACCGGACAGACTTCTGAACATTTGCCACATAAAAAGCAGTGATACGCAAGCTTATTAAGCTTTTCGGTATCACCTATATCAAGACCATACTTTTTCAAAAAGGAACAATTCTCCTGACAGACATGACAGTGGATGCATTTGTCTGCATCTTTTACTCTCTCATTCTGACACATGTTATTATCCTCTCTTTTCTATTTACTCTCGCTCATTGTATCATCAAATCTGTATTTCGTATAATTGATATTGTGAATATATCATTGTAAATATAGGTTGTGTCTATAGGTGTTAAACCCACCGAAACGCTCTGTTTTACTTGGTTTTCCACTTATTGATACAAATTAATCATACAGACAAATAAATATGTCTTTTACAAACCGTATTTTACATCAAAACCTCAAATGCATATACCATTAGCGGCATTGTCAGAATGGATAACAATGTTGTCATCACATTAATTGCACTTGCATAATTTGAATCATTTCCATACACCTGACACATCTGCGTTACCGTTGATGCAGAAGGTGTGATCACCGCCAGAAAGACAACAAGCAATATCTTCTTTCCATCCGGATGCCAGCTGATCAGATGACTGAATTTTAATAGGAGTAAGGATATCATCGGTACAACCACAAGTCTTAATGCTGTCACAAAATAAATCCGTCTATTCGCAAACACTTGTCGCAGGCTCATCTGGGCAAGTAACATTCCTGTAACGATCATGCTCGCCGGTCCGATCATAACACCAACTGCACTCATTGTTCCATCCACGATTTCCGGAAGTTTAATCTGTAAAAAGAATAAAATAATTCCCAGTACAACTGCGATCATATTGATATTAAATACGATCTTTCTCCAATCCGTTCCCTCTTCTCTGCTGATAATCTTTTTCCCATGTGTCCACATAAACACCAGCTGCACGCTCATAAAAACACAGCCGCAGAGCACCCATTTTTCACCCAGGATAAATGTTACCAGAGGTACGATCAGATTTCCTGAATTTGAATAATATACCGATGCCAATTCTACTTCATCCATTTTCAAAGCTTTTGCAATTGCCCATACTGCGATCAGCAAAATGATCTGCAATAAGACCGATGCCGCAAATGCAAGTTCTAATTCCTTTACCGTATTTTTCGTATAGGTTACCTGGAACGCATGAATGATCACACACGGAATTACCAGATACAATACAATTTTAGATAGCACTTTACTATCCTCAGCCGTTACAATACCGGCTTTCACTACCAGGTAACCCATCAGGATCATCAGAAATAGTTCTGCAATCTGTTTCATTAATAAAATACTGATTTCCATATTGTCCCTCCTTTTGCTGTCGAACATAGCTATATAATATTTTGTTTTTATATCTTAATTAAAAAAAGCGTCTGGCACTAATATAATATTTTCTGGCGTAGAAAGCAAGTTTTGTGATATGATAAAAATGTTGGGCATTTTATCCGTTATGAACCTCAATAGAATATTTATATAATAAGAAGAAAGAACATCTGAAGCTTCGGCTTCTTCTGGATCTTTTACAATTTCCGTTAAGCCTGTTTTTCACCTGCTTTCTGAACCTATTTTCAGCACTGATCCCGGATCTTGGGGATGCATATGGTGATCAGTTTGCCGGAAGCTTTGCGGGAAGAGTCTGTTTTCTCATTGTTGCAATCATTTCTGCTTTAAACCTATGAATCTGCTTGCCGGTTTTGAAACAGCTGCACAGAAAACGATACCTGTCGATCTTGAAGCAGCTGAATAGGAAACTATATATGCTGATTTTGAATCAGCTGACCAGGGAAATATGTGTGTCAGTTCAGAGGTTGCCGACAACATAAAATAAAACATAAGAGGAGAATTATCTATGCATAAGAAAGAAACTGTTTTTCAGAAAATCATGTCTGTACTTGTGGTCATTTTGGGGAATATGATCTATGCTCTGGCATTAAAACTGTTCCTTCTCCCTTCTGACCTGATGACCGGTGGTACAACCGGTATCGCACTTGCCGTAAAACATTATACCGGGTTTAATATTTCCGGCGTTATTTTAATTTTTAATATCGCAATGCTGATCGTAGGTTTCATCGTTCTTGGTAAAAAATTTGCTCTGACAACGATCATCAGTACATTCGCTTATCCGATCTCACTGGAATTTTTCAACCGACTCTTCAGTGATTTGGTGCTGACTGACAATATACTGTTGTGTACCATCTTTTCCGGACTCGGTATCGGCATTGGACTTGCCATTGTCATCCGGAGCGGTGCTTCCACCGGTGGTATGGATATCCCACCGCTGGTGCTGAATCATTTTTTCCGCATCCCGGTATCTGTAAGTCTGTATGTATTTGACTTTACAATTCTGATCTTCCAGGCAGCTTATAACCCGGTTGACAATGTACTCTACGGAATCATCCTTGTCATGATCTACACGATTGTACTCGACAAATTACTCGTCTTTGGCACAACACGTATCGAAGTGAAAGTCATGAGCAATGAACACGAAAAGATCCGTCAGGCAATCATTACAGAAATGGACCGCGGCGTGACAGCCCTGTCTGCCCGGAGCGGTTATATGGATGAGCCAACCCAGATGATCTTCAGCGTAATCTCCAACCGCGAGCTTCCACGGATTGAAAAGATCATCCGCGAGATTGATCCGGAAAGTTTCGTTGTTGTAAGCCATGTCAGTGAAGTGCGCGGACACGGCTTTTCATTAGAGAAAAAATATAAATAAAACTATTTCCGGTAATTGTGGAACTTCCTTAGCTGTTATCACTTATGCATCACTTATGCATTATTTATTCATTATTTTGTATAAATATTAAAAAGTTTATAAGATGTGTTCTTGCCAATCTCTTGTTCTATCTATATAATAGAACAAGAGATTTTTACATTACATGTCACAGGAGGGAATCACGATATGCCAAAGAGAACAGATATTCACAAGGTACTAATCATCGGCTCCGGCCCGATCATCATCGGACAGGCGTGCGAGTTTGACTATTCCGGAACACAGGCGTGCAAAGCACTGCGTAAGCTGGGGTATGAAATCGTACTGGTAAACTCAAACCCGGCTACGATTATGACAGATCCGGAAACAGCCGATGTCACCTATATTGAACCTCTGAACGTAGACCGTTTGGAACAGATCATTGCCAAAGAGCGCCCGGATGCACTGCTTCCGAACCTTGGAGGACAGTCCGGACTGAACCTCTGCGCCGAACTTGCCAAAGAAGGGGTTTTGGACAAATATAATGTACAGGTTATCGGTGTACAGGTAGATGCCATTGAACGTGGTGAAGACCGTATCGAATTTAAGAAATCCATGGATGCACTGGGCATCGAAATGGCCAAAAGCCAGGTTGCTTACAGCGTAGAAGAAGGTCTTGCCATTGCAGACGAACTTGGTTATCCGGTTGTTCTTCGTCCGGCTTACACTATGGGAGGCGCCGGCGGCGGACTTGTTTATAACAAAGAAGAATTAAAAACCGTTATGGCACGAGGATTACAGGCAAGTCTTGTCGGACAGGTGCTTGTAGAAGAATCCATACTCGGCTGGGAAGAGCTGGAATTAGAGATCGTCCGTGATGCAGAAGGCAATATGATCACCGTCTGCTTTATTGAGAATATTGATCCTCTTGGCGTACATACAGGAGATTCCTTCTGTTCAGCTCCGATGCTGACGATTTCCGAAGAGTGTCAGAAACGTCTGCAGGAGCAGGCTTATAAAATTGTTGACTCCGTAGAAGTTATCGGTGGAACGAACGTACAGTTTGCACATGATCCGGTTTCCGACCGAATTGTCGTTATCGAGATCAACCCGCGTACTTCCCGTTCTTCAGCTCTTGCTTCCAAAGCTACCGGTTTCCCGATTGCACTTGTATCTGCAATGCTGGCTTCCGGATTAACTTTAAAAGATATTCCATGCGGTAAATACGGAACTCTGGATAAATATGTTCCGGACGGCGATTATGTTGTTATCAAATTTGCACGCTGGGCATTTGAAAAATTCAAAGGTGTAGAAGACAAACTCGGAACACAGATGCGTGCAGTCGGCGAAGTTATGAGTATCGGAAAGACTTACAAAGAAGCTTTCCAGAAAGCAATCCGCAGTCTCGAGACCGGACGCTACGGTCTTGGTTATGCCAAAGACTACAACAACATGAGCAAAGATCAGCTTCTGAAAATGCTCATTACACCATCCAGCGACCGTCATTTCATTATGTATGAAGCGCTCCGCAAAGGTGCTACAATTGAAGAGATCTATGATCTTACAAAAGTTAAAACATATTTCATTGAGCAGATGAAAGAACTGGTAGACGAAGAAGAAGCACTTGCTGCGAATAAAGGAGCTCTTCCGGCAGATGATGCACTCGTTGCCGCAAAGAAACACGGTTTCTCAGATAAATATTTAAGCCAGATCCTGGAAGTTCCGGAAGACGATATCCGTAACCGCAGAATCGAACTTGGATGCGAAGAAGCATGGGAAGGCGTACACGTGAGTGGTACCGAAGACAGCGCTTACTACTACTCTACTTACAACGCTGAAGATAAGAATCCGGTAAATACAGATAAACCGAAGATTATGATCCTTGGCGGCGGTCCAAACCGTATCGGACAGGGTATCGAATTTGACTACTGCTGTGTACACGCAGCTTTAGCACTCAAGAAACTCGGCTTTGAGACAATTATTGTAAACTGTAACCCGGAAACAGTTTCTACAGATTATGATACTTCTGATAAATTATACTTTGAGCCACTGACACTGGAAGATGTATTAAGCATTTACAAAAAGGAAAAACCGGTTGGTGTTATTGCACAGTTCGGCGGACAGACACCGCTTAACCTGGCTGCTGACCTGGAAAGAAACGGTGTGAAGATCCTCGGAACTTCTCCATCTGTTATCGACCTTGCAGAAGACCGTGATCTTTTCCGCGAAATGATGGATAAACTTGAAATTCCTATGCCAGAATCCGGAATGGCTACTACTGTAGAAGAGGCACTTGCCATTGCAAAAGAAATCGGTTATCCGGTTATGGTTCGTCCTTCTTACGTTCTCGGTGGTCGCGGAATGGAAGTTGTATACGATGACGAAAGTCTGGAAGGATACATGAAAGCCGCTGTCGGCGTAACTCCGGATCGTCCGATCCTGATTGACCGTTTCCTGAACCACGCACTGGAATGTGAGGCAGACGCGATCAGCGACGGAAATCATGCATTTGTACCGGCTGTTATGGAGCACATTGAGCTTGCCGGTGTACACTCCGGAGACTCTGCATGTATTATCCCGTCCGTGCACATTTCCGAAGAAAATGTACAGACGATCAAAGAATACACACGCAAGATCGCAGAGGAGATGCATGTCAAAGGTCTGATGAACATGCAGTATGCGATTGAAAACGGAAAAGTTTATGTTCTGGAAGCGAACCCGCGTGCATCCCGTACTGTACCGCTTGTTTCAAAGGTTTGCAACATCCGTATGGTACCGCTTGCAACAGACATCATCACTTCCGAACTGACCGGACGCAAATCGCCGGTTGCTGACTTAAAAGAACAGAATATCCCGTATTTCGGAGTAAAAGAAGCAGTCTTCCCATTCAACATGTTCCAGGAAGTTGATCCGATCTTAGGACCTGAGATGCGTTCTACCGGTGAAGTTCTCGGACTTGCCGAAACTTACGGAGAAGCTTTCTACAAAGCACAGGAAGCAACACAGTCCAAGCTTCCGCTCTCCGGAACGGCACTGATTTCTGTAAACCGCAAAGACAAAGCCGAAGTTGTAGAGATTGCTCAGTCATTCGCTGATGATGGATTCAAACTGGTTGCTACCGGAAATACTTATGAGCTGATCAAGGAAGCCGGCATTGATGTTACACGCATCAACAAGCTTTCCGAAGGCGGTCGTCCGAACACGCTGGATGCGATCACCAATGGTCAGATCGACCTGATCGTCAACTCACCGGTCGGAAAAGACAGTGTAAATGATGACAGTTACCTGCGTAAAGCTGCGATCAAGGCAAAGATTCCTTACATGACAACCATTGCTGCTGCGAGAGCAACTGCAAAAGGAATCCGCTATGTGAAAGAACATGGAAATGGCGAAGTAAAATCCTTGCAACAGCTACACAGCGAAATTACAGACAAATAAATTTTAAAGGAATCCGGTTTTAACCGGATTCCCTTTCATTCACAGAACATAAGGAGGAATTTCCATGAAATTTTGTGGAAAATGCGGCGCCCCTTGCGACGACGCATACAAACACTGCCCAGAGTGTGGAGCACCACTCTCTGATAGCGAGACAAATGCAGATCTTAACGATCACACAACAGATTCTACCAATAATGCTGAGCAGACTGACACTGGCAATAGCAATCATATGCATGAAAATCCGTTTATGACAGCTTACACTGCACCAGAGGATGCTTCTGCTGACTCCCCATCTGACACCAATACAAGCGAGAATTCTGAGGGAACTTCTTCAAATGCAGCTACTGAAAACGCAACTTCTCATTCTGACGAACATGCAAGCGAGAATACCTACACATACAGTTACTCAGATACTTCCAGTCAGACTGATAATACAACCGAAAATGAGAATGCGTACAGCTACACTCATTCTTCCAACGAAAAAGAGACAACTTTTGATAATAACGGCTATACCAATAATTACAATACCGATAATAATAATAATAATAATTACAATACCAACAATAATTATACGGGAAATAATGCATATAATGCCAACAATACTTATGGAAATACCGGTTATAATAACAATTTTCAGCAAAATTCTGTTATCACGCCACGAAACATTCCGCTTTGTGTAATCTTATCAATCGTAACGTGCGGAATTTACGGTATTTACTGGATGATCAAACTAAATGACGAGATCAATGCTCTTGCCGGTGAACCATATGCGACATCCGGCGGCATGGTATTTCTCTTATCCATTGTCACTTGTAACATTTATAACTTATACTGGATGTATAAAATGGGTGAGCGCACGGATCGTATTAACAGGATTCAGGGAAATTCCAACATTCTGTATCTGGTCATCGGGATTTTGGGATTTGGCATTGTCAACTACTGCCTGATGCAGGATGCGATCAATAAACAAGTCAGAGGCATGTAATTTGGCGATATTTTATCGCGGTGATATTGTAATGTCTTAAAAAGGGGACGGGGATTTTCTAGAAAATCCCCGTCCCCTTTTTTTATCGTCACACTTGCTTTCTTACTGGTTCCATCCAGTGCCTGTGCAGTGATCTTCACTTTCTTATTTTGCCGCCGCACTCACCGAATGTAGGTTCATCCACTGATTTCTCTACCAGTTTTCGATTTCTTCGTCACTCAGTCTTAATTTCTCCATTCGTTTGACAAGTTCCTCATCCATGTGGTCAAAAAGATAATTTTTCCCACCATGATGACGCTCGATGTATTCTTCCCGCAGCTCTTTTTTCATAATCTCGACTTCTTCATAAAACTCTCTGGAAGAAATCAGATTTGCACCCTGACCAACAGTGACAACCTGCTCGATTCCATCGGAAGTCACTACCGTTACACGGTATTTTTTCGCCACTTCATGAACAACTTTTTCGATATACTGATCTGCGGTCTCCGCTTCCTTCGTAAATACAACATGAATGTTGTGGTATTTCTGGATTTCCAGATACGGACCTTCCACTCTGTATGCATCAAACACAAGGATCACTGTGCATTTTTTATATCCCTGATAATTGCACAGAATATCCATCAATCGGTCTCTCGCCGCTTCAATACTGTCTTTAGCCAGCTCTTTCAGCTCGTCCCACGCAAAAATGACATTATAACCATCTACAAGCAAATATTCCGGTAAATGCTCCTGCGATTTTTTCTTTTTCACCGGTGTAGCAACCGTTCTTGTAGTATCCGATAATTTCCGCTCAATTTTTCCATACGTGCGGATGAAAATCTCTTCCAGTTCTTTCTCTTCTTCCCAGCTTCCATAACCGGCGCCCGGAGCCGTCTTCCCGACAAAATTGCTTCTTCTGCCTGTATTGGAATATTTCTCACCTGCCCCTGGATTCTGATTTCCGGCAGTTTTCAATTCTTTCTCTGCCATCTTTGCTTCTTCTGCCTGTCTCTCGGCAGCCTCTATCCGTGCAAGCTGGCTTTCTATATGCATATGCTCCGGCACTTCATCCCACGGCACATAATAGCCTGCTCCGTGCGAACAGAATACGGAACCTGTCGGATTTTCCATATCACGCTCCGCATCATAGCCAATTGCCTCTATAACTTCTTCTGCATTGTGACAAGGATGGTATCCGGAAAATACGCAGGCAAACCTTCCTTCTCCATGAGAATAAGCTGCAACTTCTCTCTGATAATCGCGCATGGTTGCCACCGGTGCCAGCCCTTTGATCCGTGTCCGATCGCCTTCCTGCTGCGGCGCCTCTGCCTCTGCTGCCAGCCTCTGCATATCATTCAGCGCTCTTCCTGTTACTGAAGCCGGAATCTCAAGTTCAAATGCATAATAAGGTTCCAACAGCACACTGTCCGCCTGCATCAGTCCCTGCCGGATCGCGCGATAAGTAGACTGACGGAAATCACCGCCTTCCGTGTGCTTTAAATGTGCTCTTCCTGCCGCCAGCGTGATTTTCATATCTGTGATTGGCGCTCCAGTAAGGACACCTCTGTGCTCTCTTTCTTCCAGATGTGTGAAAATAAGTCTCTGCCAGTTTCTGTCCAGATCATCCTCACTGCAGATCGTATCAAATGTAAGACCACTTCCTGGCTCGCCCGGTTCCATGATCAGATGCACTTCTGCATAATGGCGCAGTGGCTCATAATGTCCGACTCCTTCTACGCGGTTCGTAATTGTCTCTTTATATACAATATTGCCTTCCCCAAATGTTACATCCACGCCAAAGCGTTCTAAGATCAGCTCATGCAGAATCTGGATCTGCACTTCTCCCATCAGACATACGTGAATCTCCGACAGTTCTTCTTTCCATACAACACGAAGCAGGGGATCTTCCTCTTCTAACTGGCGCAGATTCCGGAGCATTTCCGATACATCGCATCCTTCCGGCAATAACACCTGATAAGTCAGTACCGGTTCCAGCACCGGCTCTACATTCTCCGCTTCCACTCCGAGACCTTCTCCCGGCTTTGTCATACTAAGGCCTGTCACTGCACAAATTGTTCCAGCCGAAACTTCCGGAACTGCCTCAAACTTATCCCCTGAATAAATGCGGATCTGGTTCACCTTCTCTTCCCAGTGTTCACCATCTTCCGGATGATTTTCCAGAACTTCTTTGACTTTCAGTTTCCCGGATGTCACTTTCATATGTGTCAGACGATTCCCTTTATCATCTCTTGAAATCT
This sequence comes from Dorea hominis, assembly GCF_014287705.1. Taxonomy (NCBI): domain Bacteria; kingdom Bacillati; phylum Bacillota; class Clostridia; order Lachnospirales; family Lachnospiraceae; genus Dorea; species Dorea hominis. Next base: position 33,616 of record NZ_JACOOY010000018.1, read on the forward strand.
TGTACACACGCGCGCCAAAATCTGCCGGTTCATCTGCATTCGTTTCCATATACTCTGCCAGCCCGTCCAGCAATTGCTGTACACCTTCGACTTTAAGCGCAGATCCAAAATAACACGGAAATACCTTTCTTTCCATGATCAGTCCAGCAATTGTCTCTTCCGTAAGTTTCTCTGCCTCCAGGTATTCTTCCAGCGCCCGTTCATCTCCCATTGCTGCATTTTCATAGAAAGAAGTATCTTTCTCTACATCAAATGCCATAATCTGGTCGTCCAGTCCATTTTTCAGTTCTTCCAGCAGGTGTTTCCTGTCTGTTCCTTCCTGATCCATCTTATTTACAAATAAAAATACCGGTACATTGTAGCGTTTCAGGAGGCCCCAGAGTGTCCTTGTATGTCCCTGGATTCCGTCTGCTCCGTTGATCACAAGAATCGCATAATCGAGGACCTGCAAAGTACGCTCCATCTCCGCCGAAAAATCCACATGTCCCGGTGTATCCAGCAAAGTCACCTGCCACGGATCAAGCGGAAATACCGCCTGTTTGGAAAATATCGTAATTCCTCTGCTCCGCTCCAGTTCATGCGTATCCAGAAATGCATCTTTATGATCCACTCTTCCCAACGTTCTTAATTTGCCACTCAAATACAAAATACTTTCCGAAAGTGTTGTCTTTCCTGCATCAACATGCGCCAGTATTCCGATTGTAATATTTCTCATATTTCCTACACCTGTTTCTTCACTTTCTGTATTATAAATCCAGCTTCTTCCGTACCAGTTCCCTGCGTTTTTCATATTCACTGTAAAATGCATCCCCAGCGGCAAGTTCTGCCTGATATGGTGTCTGATAGAATGTCCGCAAAATGAAAACCTGCAAAATCTTTGCTTCTTCCGCACTCAAATCTGCAAGCGCCGTCTCACAGTTTTTCAAAAATGCATGCCAGGAAGTAATATAGTTCTCATATGCTTTGAGATTTGCAATGCCAAGCCATTTTTTCACCTTAATCTTCGTTCGGTCTTTCTTCTGACATTCATGGATCTGCAGAAAATACTTAAATCCATCTTCTTCATAAAATCGTCCAAGCGGAAATAACCTGCAGATTCCCGGACGGAATGCATGAATCTTGCATCTGCCAGCTTCATTTAAGAATGGACAGCCTAACGTCCCGTCATCCATGTCAAGATGCGGCAGGATCATGCCATCCACAACTCCGAGCGCGATCTTTCCTTTCATTAATTCTTCAAATGTCTCACCCAGCCCGGCACTCATCTGCCAAACATCATAAGGATCTAGCACAATGGAATCACCCATACCACGGCAGCACGCAGAACAGCCTTTGCAGTCCTGACAATCTGCTTTTACCATGTCATTTGCCGTATATAAATTACCATCCGAGATTTCTTTCATATCTATGTTTCTTATCATTTTCTTATCCCCTATATGTTTTCGCTTTCTTTTGTCTGTCGGAATCTTACGTTTTACATTATATCTGTGTAATAGAACATGAAAGCACTGTACTTCTTATAGGATAAACGATTGTAAGACTAAATGCCACCCCTTGTTTTACTTTGCAGAAAAATATGCCACATAATAGAAGTTTGTTTTTCAGTTAATAAAAAAATTCCAGAAATTAGCACTCACCTCTTGACAGTGCTAATAATAGATGTTATAGTACAGTTAGAACAAAGGAGAAGAGATAAAAAGAAAGGATCTTGATTCCAGATGTTCCTATAAGACAACAACACATCGGATTCTCCGACAGTGCTTAATTATATTTTATGAATGTCTTTTGAAAGGAGATATGACTTATGATGTTACCTAGTATTTTTGGAGAGAACTTATTGGACGATTTCTTTGATGATGATTGGAATGCATGGGGTTATAGTGACACAAGCCTTATGAACACAGATGTTAAGGAAAACGAAAAGGATTACGAACTGACGATGAGTATGCCGGGCGTACAGAAAGATAATGTAAAGGCTGAACTGAATGATGGTTATCTGACAATCAGCGCAAGCACAGATACGAACAACGATGAGAAAGATAAAGATGGACATTATATTCGTCGTGAACGTTACAGCGGTTCTTGCCAGAGAAGTTTCTATGTTGGCAAAGATGTCACAGAAGATGATATTAAGGCAAGTTTCGAAGATGGCACTTTGAAGATGACCATTCCGAAAAAAGAAGCTAAACCTGCTGTGGAAAGCAAAAAACAGATTGCCATCGAAGGATAATCTTATAATTAAACTTATAGTCGACAAGTTGCTCATAGCCGGAGTGAAAAGCTCTGGTAGCACATAATATAGATAGAGATTCAAGGAGGAATGACTTATGATGATGCCTAGTATTTTTAATGATAATTTATTTGATGATTTTTTCAGATTCCCATTTTATAATGACAAAGATGAACATCGTATGGAGAAGAAACTTTACGGACACAGAGCTCACAACTTAATGAAGACCGATATCCGCGAGAGAAAAGGCAGTTATGTTCTCGATATTGACCTTCCTGGATTTAAGAAAGATGAGCTTACCATTGAGTTAAACGATGGTTATTTGACGATTAGTGCCGCAAAAGGACTGGATCAGGATAAGAAAGAAAAAGAAACCGGACATTATATCCGTCGTGAACGTTATGCCGGTTCCTGCCAGAGAAGTTTCTATGTTGGCAAGGATGTAACTGAAGAAGATATTAAAGCAAGCTTCAAACATGGCATTTTGAAACTGACCATTCCGAAAAAAGAAGCCAAACCTGCCGTAGAAAATAAGAAACAGATTGCTATTGAAGGATAATGTCAAATTCTTGCTTTTTCTTCTATTTAAGCTAATAAATAATTTATTTAACAAATAGCCTAAAGCCCACAATTTTACTGGGATTTAGGCTATTTTTCATCTTATAGATATTATCTATTATTTAGTCATTTTATAGATATTATCAATTTGCTTATATTTATATATGAAACTATACTTAAATAGATACAAAGTGTCCGTTTTTAACGGTAAGACAAGGAGGAGTTGTTATTATGAAAACAACAATCAAAAAAATCTCCCTGTTTATGCTCTCACTTGCTGTAGTTCTTACTATGGCAGCTTCTACAGGCATGAACAGTGAGGCGGCTTCCAAAAAGCCTACAAAGATTACCCTTAAAGCTACTTCCAAAACGGTAGATATCAAGGGTAAAGTGAAGGTTTCCGTGAAATCTGTAAAACCTTCTAATGCAAGCAAATCTGTAACCTACAAATCAAGCAATAAGAAAATTGCTACTGTATCTTCTAAAGGCATTGTTACTGGTAAGAAAAAAGGTACTGTAAAAATCACTGCTACTTCCAAGACGAACAAGAAAGTAAAATCTACAATCAAGATCACAGTAAAAGGAAAGCCAACAAAGATTACCCTCAAAGCCACTTCTAAAACAGTAGATATCAAGGGTAAAGTGAAGGTTTCTGTTAAATCTGTAAAACCTTCTAATGCAAGCAAATCTGTAACCTACAAATCAAGCAATAAGAAAATTGCTACTGTATCTTCTAAAGGCACTGTTACCGGTAAGAAAAAAGGTACTGTAAAGATCACTGCTACTTCCAAGACGAACAAGAAAGTAAAATCTACAATCAAGATCACAGTAAAAGATCTGAAAGCTTCTTCTGTTAAGCTGAACACAACTTCCAAGACAGTAGCTTCCGGAAAGACAACTACTTTAAAAGCTACTGTAAAAGGTGCTACTGGATTCTACAATCAGGGTGTTACATGGAAATCAAGCAATACAAAAGTTGCTACTGTAACTTCCAAAGGTGTTGTAAAAGGTATCGCAGCAGGACAGGCTACAATCACAGCAACTGAAAAAGGTGGAAGCAAAAAAGCTACATGCCTTATCACTGTAACTGAGCCGGTTAAAGTTGATACAGAAGCCGGAACTGTTACTTTAAAAGGTATCTTAAATGCTTCTGCATTTAAAAAACCAACTATGCATTATCTCGTGACTGCTAATCTTGGAGCTTCCGGAGGCAATCCGATCTTCACAGGTCTGAATGACCGTATTGATCTGGCAAATGCACTGGATTCTCTCGGAGCAACTGCATGGAATACAAATTCAAAAACTGTATTAGCGAATGGTGAATCTATTGCCGCCGTAAAAGACAAAAAAGGAACAAACGCTAATTATTCTAAACTGAATATCAGCGTTTCCTGGGCAGGACATGATGCTGTAGCAATGCAGGATACTATTAAAAATGCTGACAAGTCAGCATATACAGGAACTATTGTATACGCTAACAGTGGTGCTGTTCAGAAAGCAATCCCATCCGGATGCGAAATCTGTACATCAAGCTGTTATGCAGGTATCTGTGCAAGTGAAGATGTTGCAATGGGTGGAACTACGATTGGAAACTCCGCTAACCTTCCAAAAGCAGGTACTGTTGTAACAATTACAATCGCTGTTGATGGATACAAAGCTCCATACAACTATGTTTCAAAAGAAGACTTAAAAGCTGACATCGACGGAAAACAGGAATACAAAATCTTAGATGTACGTCAGGCTGCTAAATATGCTGAATCTCATATTGCCGGTGCTGTTTCTGCTGACGTTGACGGTGCTGTATCAGGTACTGATGTGGCATCTGCTACAAAGAATATTGAAGCTGCAATCAAAAATGATCCTGCAGGTACAAAATATGCAGTTGTATGCAATTCCGGAAGCCGCTATGCACAGGCAGCTACTGAGATTATGATCAAAGCTGGTATTAGCAACAAAAATATTTTCACATTAACGGGTGGAATGAAAAAAGATGCCGGTGGATGGGATTATGACAATTACTGTGTTAAATCTTACACATCTGACAAGAGTAAAACAGATTTTACTCACGGTATGACTGTTAATCAGTTAAAAGCTAATATTGACGATGGAAAAACTCCATTCGTAGTATTCGATCTGCGTGACGTTGCATCTTACGCAACAGGACACATCAAACCTTCTATCTCCACTCCTCTTCGTGAGAGTGTAGATGGTGCTTTAAAAGATCTGTCTGATGATCAGTCTAAAGCAAATCTGCAGGCTGCTGTAAATGCTAACCCGAATAAATTCTATGTTGTTGAGTGTTATTCTGGTAACAACTACGCTGCAAAGGCTGTAAACTACTTAAAAGAGATTGGTGTGAGCGAAAGCAAGATTATCGTTCTTGAAGGCGGCGCTAAAGCATGGAAGGATGCAAATCATTCAACAATTGTTGGACTTACTGTATCTGCTGCTGATTTAAAAGCTGATATTGACAGCACACAGTCTTATAAATTAATCGATGCACGTAAAGCTGAAGATTATGCAAAAAGCCACATCGTTGGCGCTGTTTCTGCTGATCAGGCTGGTGCTGTTTCCGGAAGCGACAAAGCTACTGCAGCTGCCAACGTTGAAAAAGCAATCGCAGGTGACTCCGCAGATCAGAAATATGCAATCATCTGCTACTCAGGTAACAGATACGCTGAAGCCGCTGCTTCTACTCTCGTAGAAAAAGGTGTGAATCCATCTAACATTTACACATTAAAAGGTGGTATGGGCGGCTGGACAGAAGCAAACTACCTCGTTAAATCTTACAAATCAACAAGTGGATTTGATTTTGTAAATGGTATGACTGTTGACCAGTTAAAAGCAAATCTGGAAGCTGGAAATACTCCATTTGTAGTATTTGACCTGCGTGACGCTGTAACTTATGCTGCAGGACATATTGACGGTGCTGTTTCTACACCACTGCGTGAGAACAACGGTGCTGATCTTTCTGATGAAACATCAAAAGCTAACCTTGAAGCAGCAGTAAAAGCGAACCCGAATAAATTCTATGTTGTAGAATGCTACTCTGGTAACAAATATGCAAACAAATCTGTAAACTACTTAAAAGCACTTGGTGTAAGCGAAGGCAAGATCATTGTTCTTGAAGGTGGTGCTTCTGCATGGAACGCTGCCGGAAATACAGTTGTTAAAAGCACTGTTCCGGTAAGCGTAGACAAAGCTAACAAGACAATCTCTGTATATGGTGTACTGAACGGTAAATACTTAGAAGAGCCAACAAAACACTATATGTCCACAACAGGATGCTCACTTGGAAATCAGTGCCTGTTCGAAGGATTATGCGATCGTCTTGACTTTGCTGACGCAATGGCAGAGCTTGGCGGAACACCATGGAATACAACTCCTGGTGGACACAAAATCAAATCTGGTGAATATATTACCCCGGAAAATGGTGACAACAAAGACTACACTCATGTAGACGTTAACGTATCATGGGGAGACAAAACAGTTTCCATGGCTGATACTTTAACATCTGTAGATGGCAGCCCGGTTACAATCGATGAAGTATTCTCTAACAGCAAAGACGTATCTGCTTCTTACAAATCAGGATGCCTGCTCTGCACATGCAGCTGCTACGCAGGTGTTGTAACAAACGAAGATATGCCATTTGTTTCCGGTGCTGATATTAAAACAATGGGTAACAAAGACGTACTTCCTAAAGCAGGAACAGTTGTAAAAATCACTGTAACATTAAAATAATCAAATACATGAAATTATAAGCAAGTCTTATATATTGAAGTATTTTGAACGGTCTTGCCTTTCTGGCAGGACCGTTTTTTTTAAGGAGGATTTATGCACATACTAAAAAAAATAAATCATCTTTCCCGGCTCGTCATGATTGCGATTACTGCACTGTTCTTAAGCGCAGGTATGATTTTATTTGCGAAGCCGGTTCACGTAATGGCAGCCACTTCAATCAGCGATAAAACCGGTCTGGAAAATTTCATTACCCAAAATGGCGGTACATACATCTCGCCGGATGATTCAACGGTAAAACTTACAAGTGATCTGACCTGCTCGGATTATCTGATCACTTATCTGACTCAGGATCTGACACTGGATCTTAACAACCATTCCATTTTATTTGAAAAAGCAAATGGATTTTCTGTGCGTGGCTCCGGAGCAGATAACCTTGCCGTTTTCCGGATTACAAATTCCGGCGAAGACATATCGAAGGCAATTATCTCTACCTCCGGTCAATATCCGAACACACAGGAGATCACTACCCTCAATGTTGCCGGGGCATTGGAACTTTCTGATATAACTATCGCCAACCAGGCAACCGGTGGTTCCGGCAATCCAATGGCAATTCAGCAGTCTGTGAAAGGCTCTGATCTTAAAATAACTGACTGTACGGTCACAAGCACAGGTTCCTGCTATTATATGCTCTACGGAAATGCAGCATTTCATAACTGCAGTGCCATTTCCTCCGGAAAATATGCAACTGTTCTTCTGGAAAACCAGGGAACACTGACACTGGATGACGGCACGTACTCGCAAACCGTCTCTGCACCTGCCGTAAAGGTAAATGGCGGCGCAATTGAAGGTGATGCCACTCTTTCCATTGAATGTGGCACTTATCAGGGTGCTCCTGCTCTTGATATTTCCGGTGAAAGAGCGGTCACAAGTATTGCATGTGGAACTTTTATTTCTACCAGCTCTGAAATCGAACCGATTCAGCTTACAAATAATGCTCCGGAGATCAAATGGGACTTTGATTCTACTAAATACGAGCTTGCGAAAAATGGTTCTACATGGAAAATTGCATCAAAACCGAAAAATCCTGCTGACAATTCAAATGACAAACCGTCAAAGCCATCTACACCGTTGAAACCTTCTACACCAGCAAAGCCGAAGGTTGTTTCTACAAAGCCGAAAATTGCGAAACTGACTCCTAAGAAGAAATCTCTTTCTGTCAAATTTGCAAAGAAGCCGTCCGGCTACTACGGCAAAGCATATCAGGTTGCCTACCGTGTAAAGGGTACAAAAAAATGGAAAACTATTACGACGGGCAAGCAGATCAAAACACTGAAATCTCTGAAAAAAGGAAAGAAATATCAGGTTCGCGTCCGTGCTTATAAAAAGGTGAGTAAAAAGACCTATTTCAGTAAATGGAGCAGCATTAAGACTTCTGGAAAAATTAAGTGATAAGGAACATCCGTTCTGTATTTCCTGTCATACTTACCTGGGAACTTAATACAGATATTATAAATGAGCCAGTGTAACATCAATTATTATACTGGCTCATTTTCGTTCTCTTTTATTTATTAAAAAATCAATTCCAAATCACCTAATCTTGTTCTGGCTTCACCCAGTTCTCGACTAAATCAATATCCCTTCACAGTGGTCTACTTCATGCTGAATGATCTGTGCGATCCAGCCAGAATATTTCTGCTTTTGTTTCTTCATATTTATATCCTGATATTCCACTTCTATTTCCTGATATCTTGTGCAGCTTCTCACTCCAGGCAGCGAAAGACATCCCTCCTCTGTGTCATATCTCCCTGATTTTTTTATGATTTTCGGATTGAACATTGCCACATTCATAAATCCCATATTCACTGCAATTATCCGTTTCTTCTCACCGATCATATTTGCAGCCATGCCAACACAGCCTTCTTCGTGTGCTTTTAAAGTATCCAGCAGATCGACTGCGATCTGTCTGTCCTTTTCTGTTGCCGGCTCTGATTTCTGACTCAAAAACACCGGATCATGCATTATCATTCGTACCATTTTTTATTCCCCGCTTTCTTAAAATTCCTCTGTAACGCTTCCATACATATTCTGATTATAATAACTTATATAATGTTGAAACCAAAACATCTATCTATTTTTTTATAAAAAGCTCGTCTTCCAGATTGGAATTGCGTTGATGACTGGTTCTTCATACGGATGCACTTCCTTGATTGCCTGAATCGTCCGCTCTACCGCTTCTGCATAGATTGTCACTTCTACTTTTTCCTCCGGCTCGCTGCTTATTTTCCCATTCTCGCCAATATACGGATCACATCCATCTAACGGTCTCCAATATCCCGTCACCTGACTTACTGACATGCAGGAATCATAATTTCCAATATGTCCGGCGTCCACTTTCTGTAACGCTTTCTGTAGTTCCAATATTTTCGTTTCCGGAATAAAAATCTCTAATTTGCAATATTTAAATTCCATAATTTTTTACCTGCTTTCCTGATTTTATTTATCACTAAATCTAAATAAAACCATAATATAAATTATTTTATGATCTGCCTATATTATTTCAAATTTTAATCCATTTCCCCGTGAATGTATTTTCCATCCTAAACCCCCCGGCAAAATTTTTGCTATTTTCAAAAAATCTATTATTTTTCCAAAACTACACTCATCTCGTGCCACTCTTCGCCGCCCCAGACAGAGTCAGATATGCCGCGGTCAATAAAGCCAAATTTTTCGTACATCTCTACTTTCGCATCCAGGCAGGTAAGAATAATCTCGCTGCGCCCTTTCGCCTGTTCTCTCTGCAAATACACGGCAACCAGTTCTCTTGCAAGTCCTTGTCTACGATATTCCGGCAAAACATCCAGTCCCAGCAGCATAATATTTTTCCCGTTCGGGTTATGTAAACCGGCGTCAGTAAAAAATTCATCCCGAAGTTTTGGCTCGTCTGTCGCAAGTCCGTTCAAAAATCCGGCAATCTTTCCATTTCCCTTATCTACTGCAACGAGAAATAGTTCCGAAATATCCCTGACCCTGTCACACATGTTTTTCTCAGAGCAGGCTTCATTTGGTGGAAAACAGATTCGTTCAATCTCTGCTGCCTGTTCCGCTTCTCCTTGTTCTATATTCCGAAATTCAAATCTTTCATAAAGTGCTTTTTTATCCATTGTTTTCCTTTCCTTCTCTTATTCATTATATAATTACACTGGCAATGTTAAATATTTCTTTCTTCTATAAGCAAAACTGTAACATCATTTACATTCGTTCCGGTCGGACCTGTTTTTATCAGTCCATCACATTTCTCCAAAGTTGCGTACGCATTATTATTACGAAGCTCGTGGTAAATATCTGTCTTATGTTTTCGCAACATTTCGCAAGTCTTTCCATCCACATAACCGCCTGCGGCATCCGTCGGACCATCAGTTCCGTCACTTCCAATGCTGAAAAGTGCTACGCCTTCCATTCCATCTAAACCGATTGCCGCCGACAGCGCCAGCTCCTGATTGCGCCCACCTTTTCCGGTACCATGTAAATGTACAACCGTCTCACCGCCTGCAATAAATGCAAGCTTATTCGTATTCTTCTGCTGCACATTTTGCTGCATATTCTGCGGAATATCTCCACACCTTTTTCCTTGCATATTACAACATTGTGTTTTCGCAATCGATGCGAGAAACGCCCCTGCTTCTTTCGCTTCGCAGTCCATCCAGTCTGTTAAAATGACCGACTCATAGCCCAGTTCCTCACAAGCCTCCTTTGCAGCTGTGCAAAGCGCACTCACACTTCCACTGATGACCGTCTCGACATTGTGCAATTCTTTCGGCGTTTCCTTTTTCAGCAGCTCCTTTATGGAATCCTTCAGCTTTAATCCATACCTGTCCGCAATCTCCAGTGTTTCCTCACAGGTACTCCGATCCGCACATGCCGGACCGGATGCAATCATATCCAGCGGATCGCCTATAATATCACTGAGCACAATCGAAAATATCTTCGCCGGTGCGACATGCTGAGCAAATCGACCGCCTTTTACCGCCGACAGGCGTTTCCGTATCGTATTCATTTCTTTAATATTTGCGCCACTGGCAAGAAGCTGCTTTGTAACATCTTCCAGCTCTTTGCCGGATACAAGCGGCTTCTCAAATAATGCCGATCCACCACCGGAAATCAGAAATAATACTACATCCTCCGGACTCAGTCCTGCCGTCATGTCAAGTATCTTCTGCGTTCCTTCAAACGAATTCTCATCCGGAACCGGATGTCCTGCTTCCAGGCATTCTACGTGCTGGATTTCTCCCTTTACATGGTCATATTTTGTCAGAACAATTCCGCCATCCAGCCGATCATCCAATATTTCTACTGCCGCCTGCGCCATCTGCCATGCAGCTTTCCCGATTGCAACAAGATATAGTTTTCCACTATCATCCACAACCGAACGGAATCTATCCCCGGTCAGAACAGCTTTTACCGCCTCATCCGGGAGAACGCTGTGGAGTGCATGACGGATGATATACTCGGATTGTTGTCTAAGTGTCATAATATTGGCTCCTCTGTCCTTGCTTTCTCTTAAATATTTTTCTATATTAAATTCGTTAATGTTCTTCAATTCATGGCTCAAAACTAACACCTCATATATTATCTTTAATTTAAATTTGTTTTTACAAATTTTGCCTCTCCAATATTATACAGGAAATTATTTATAATTAATATATCAATAGAAAAAACGTTTTTTGTTTATGTTTCTTTATAGTTATAGCATAGCAAAATAGGTATACGATAAAGCGACTTTTGTAAGCTTTAAAACAAATAAAGGTAGCAAAAAACTTGCCGCCTTTAACCTTTTACATCATTCTCAAATATAAATAGATTACATTGATTTTAGTTTCCATATACATTAACTTTACAATCTTTCTCAAACACCCACACACCCAAATTGGGTACATTTGTACTTTTAATGCCGTATTCTTTTACATCATTTTCAAACTTAATGTGGAGGAGCTTAATGTATGCTATAGTTTATATGTTTTCACATCAATTTCAAGTTCCTTTTTTTATAACCGATTACTTATCAGTTTTAGTACCATACATTTTTACATCATTTTCAAACACCAGTGGATACTGTAACTGTCGAATCTGTGTTTCAGTACCACACGTTTTTACATCATTCTCAAACATGTTATTGTGTGCCATTCCAGAACCAGTAGTTTCAGTACCATACGTTTTTACATCATTCTCAAACAGAAACATACGCTCATTTCGTGACTGCAGGTTTCAGTACCATACGTTTTTACATCATTCTCAAACTGACGCGCTGGCACGTGTTGGGATCTCAAAGTTTCAGTACCATACATTTTTACATCATTCTCAAACATACGGCAGGCGTAAAAAGAGATCAGTCAAGTTTCAGTACCATACATTTTTACATCATTCTCAAACTTGTTTTTAGGTTTGTAACCACCAAAAGGCGTTTCAGTACCATACGTTTTTACATCATTCTCAAACATACGGCAGGCGTAAAAAGAGATCAGTCAAGTTTCAGTACCATACGTTTTTACATCATTCTCAAACAGCAAGTTCATGTCCGTCTGCATCAAGTAGTTTCAGTACCATACGTTTTTACATCATTCTCAAACCATGACTCTGCTGTCGCTCGTGATGTCTGGGTTTCAGTACCATACGTTTTTACATCATTCTCAAACCCAGACGGGTACAAGTCTAATGCACTAATTGTTTCAGTACCATACGTTTTTACATCATTCTCAAACGTAGCAAAATTAGAACCATGTGTCTGAATCGTTTCAGTACCATACGTTTTTACATCATTCTCAAACAGTTGTTCACAATTGGATAACATTATACCGTTTCAGTACCATACGTTTTTACATCATTCTCAAACGCTATCGCTGCTTTTTCTTGGCATTGTACTGTTTCAGTACCATACGTTTTTACATCATTCTCAAACTCACAAAAGCCTGTGGATACCGACCACCACGTTTCAGTACCATACGTTTTTACATCATTCTCAAACTTCCCCGTACTCTTCTTTAAACATTTTCAGTTTCAGTACCATACGTTTTTACATCATTCTCAAACAGCAAGTTCATGTCCGTCTGCATCAAGTAGTTTCAGTACCATACGTTTTTACATCATTCTCAAACGGACGCGGCAGAAGAGATTATAGCGGACCGGTTTCAGTACCATACGTTTTTACATCATTCTCAAACTTAAACATACGCAACTCCTTCGTTTGGATAGTTTCAGTACCATACGTTTTTACATCATTCTCAAACATGGGATAACACCTATCAGCATTGCAGATTGTTTCAGTACCATACGTTTTTACATCATTCTCAAACGGATTTCCAATCGTGGCATGTATTGCCATGGTTTCAGTACCATACGTTTTTACATCATTCTCAAACGCATATCGGAAAAAGATTGCTTTAGCTAACGTTTCAGTACCATACGTTTTTACATCATTCTCAAACTGTAATTTTTTTCGTTACTTTCATTTTAGTGTTTCAGTACCATACGTTTTTACATCATTCTCAAACAGACCTATACACTTGGTATTGATGAATTGGTTTCAGTACCATACGTTTTTACATCATTCTCAAACCATCAGTACATCCAATGCTATTTGTGCGCCGTTTCAGTACCATACGTTTTTACATCATTCTCAAACCTGACGAGCGGGAGATTACTTCCGCTCGTCGTTTCAGTACCATACGTTTTTACATCATTCTCAAACCTCAAATTCAAAAATGAACCGCCATCATTTGCGCAAAACAAGGTACTCAAACACATTTAATAGATTTCACATTGATCTCTATCTATAATATACCTTAATCCCTCTCCCATGCAATCTTTTACACAATTTTCCACAAATATCAGTTTTACTTCCTGATGAATTGCTTCTTGGATAAGTTTTTGCATTTGCAAATCTGACAAATAGCTCCGGAGATTTACAAATACAAAAATCTTATACTTCATGACTACCGCTGCAACTTTAATATAACGAATCAGTTTTTCAAAATAATCTTCCTCTATTATTTCATGCTGTACCTGTAATGCTTTAAATATTGCCATCCAGTCAACATCTTCTGTAAATGTAAGTATATAATCTGTTTCCTGTTCTAATTCTAAAATATATTTTTGTATACTTTGTGCTATCTCTTGCGTTTTTACATACAACTTTTCAGAATAGGCAACTTGTTGCATTTCCTCATATAATTTATTCACTATCTTTTTACTGTTGATATCTATGCTGAAAATATCAAATACGATATCCATATTTTTTGATATTCCCAGTTCTTTATCGGCATCAGATAGTACATACCTTCCATCATTTCCGTCACATTGATTCTTCAGTTCATATACAAATGCCGCGAATCTTTCTGTTGCCTCAATTATCCATTCTGTATAATCAACAGTAGCATCAATGATTGCTCTGCTTAATTCCGGATGAACTAATTTCACAAAACCACTAACCTTTCATCGGTATCTAAAACCTCACTCTTTAAATCTCCAACAACAATATCCATCTTAGCATATTGCTTTTCTGTAACTGTAAGAAGCTGAATCAACCCTTCCTCTGGTTTATTCTTATGTACATTATCTACAATTGCGTTAACTGCCGTTCCATTTAAAGCTAATTTACAATATACCGATTCCTGTAACATCAGAAAGCCATTTTTAAGTAAGAATTTTCGGAATCTGGTATACGCTCTTCTATTCTCTGCTGTTAATACCGGCAGGTCAAAAAATACTAATACCCTCATAAACCTATAGCTCAAACCTGTAAAACCGAACCAGAGAACTATCATCATCATTCAAAGCATCAAATACACTTTTACAATAAATCTTTATTGCATTATTTACATACTGTATTCTTCCATCTATGGAAACTTCTTGATTCAAAATGTTAACCAGTTGCATTTTCTCATCATGCTCAAAACTATCCAATTTCATCTGTTTGACTTCACGGTCAACCAGAACACGAAACGGCTCCATCAAATCGGACGCTAAATTAAATTGATTAAACATATTATCGTGAAATAATCCCAACTGCGTAATATATCCAGTGGCAGCTATTTCTCTTGTAAATGTTGACAAGATAATAGAATACCCGTAATTTAATGCAGCATTAATATTATTGTCTTCTGTCCTTGTAAAATCCAGTCCGAATAATGCATTAAAATAAACCTTGGCAGCATGTCCTTCTCTGTTAGTTGTATCATTCCAGACTATTTCTTTTAAATAAGATGATAAAAGCTCCGCTTCTTCCTTTCCCATTATTTCTAATAATTCTTTTTGTTTCCGGATCTTTTCTGTTACTATTTCCGTCCAGACTGCCTCCTTTGTGTTCTTTCTCCAGGCAATCTGTTTTCGAATTTTATTGCTTGTATCATGACTACCATAATAACTGATTAATTCTGACGAAGGATTCTTCTTCTCATCACAGAATATCACTTTGATTTTTCTTCTCGTCAATTCTGCCAATAAACTGGTAGTCAATGATACAGCTGTTGATTCTATTAGAATTGTTGATATTTCACTTAATACTACTTTTGTTACTTCTTCACTTCGTACAACCATGTATCCCAATTGCAGATCCAGTTTTGCCCGTTTAGAAATAACAATTATACGCCAGCTCATAGTTTTAATAAATCAATCTCTTTTTCATATATTCCAGTTACAGATTGATTTATAATAGAAATTTGTTTACATTTTGTTATATTATTATTTATTTTTATTGATCCAGCCTTCGCCGGTCCTGAAATCAATGTTAAATTAGCCATCGTACTTCGACATTGGAATAAATGTAATATTTCTGCTAATACAGTACATTTATCTTCCAGACTCAGTTTTTCGAACTTCCCTTTATTGTCTATCAAGGTTGATGCCTGCAATCCAAGTCTGATTTTGTAAATTGTATTCTGTAATTTACTCACAAATACATCATACAAATGTGTAAGTTCTGCTTCGTTTATACCATCAAACGCCACAATCTTCACATTTTTATTTTCTATTTTCCGATTTATGAATTTTATAACCTTTTTTAGTATTTTAGTTTCTTCATCTGATAATAATAATTCATTTGCACCTTTAAAAATCAATTGTTTTCCTGTTCTTCCAGAAAGCCACATATAAAATCCATCTACTTTAAATAAAGTATCGATTTTTATCTTATTAATCAGAATAATCGGATTTAACAATTTTCGGTCTTTCATAATCTCGCATAAATATCCTAGTGCATTTTCTTCACTCTGTTCTATATAATCTTTTTTGTAAATCGGAACAAATTCTATCGTCCTTTGTTCATTTCCTTTTGCATCTGTAGATTTGACAAGCATAAAATATGCACCAGCCGCCTTATTATAGCCACCATATTTATTAATGTCGTGTAACCGCTCATCACTCGTTTTAACCGGAACCTGTCCTTTTCCTTTCTTCATAATCTGCTGGTCAAACAGTCCACCCTTTTCTTCATAAGATCTTCTGGTTACAAGAATATTATTTTTATTCATTACATTTCGAACAGTTTTTATCGTTCCCTTATCTCCTGCTTTCCATGCTACTTTTCCATTTCTGGAAATATCATGGATAAACATTTTCTCTAAATTATATGATCTGCCCGGATTTTCTTTTATAAACCAAACCGCATTTTTGGTAAATTTCGTATAATATGCATTTCCTACTACAATATTTAAATATGCATCTTTTGCATGATGCAAATCGTTCATATCACGCACTTTAACAAAATCATAATCCTGTCGGAATTTAGATACACTTCTGCCTTTCACATACACAATTTCTGAATCCGGCATAACTTTTTTTAATAGATCTGCAACAACTTTTGTACTCTGTCTTGTTTCAACAATCTGTCTCTCAATAAACCCAGCCAGTTCATCCGAAGTAAGTTCTGTTTTTCTGACTAAACGTTTATATTTTTCTTTTGTAATAAAATTACCATCTAACAAACTTTTCCAGAATCCACCTTGTTTTTTCTGTATATCGGAATTTATTGGATAATCATCAGATTTCTTAGAATTATATTCCTTTTTTACAAGTACGCGGTTATTTAAACTATCATCCATTGTTTTGGACTGCGGATATATATGATCAATATCATATTTCGTATTATCCCACAGATCATCAAATTCAATGCGTTCTCCAGAATACATACAGTGTCCTCTCTGAGTATAATACAAAAATAATTTATCTTTCCTAAGCTGTTGTTCTTCATGCTTTTCTAATTTCTCATATATTTCCTTTTCTTCCTCTTTACATACTTTATAGAGATCCATCAAATGTTTTTTTCTAGACTCCGTCCGTTTACTCTCCTGCGATTCTCTTGCCATTTCAACAAAAATTCTCTCCGGCTCTTTTCCCATTACTTTCTTTATTTCTTTTATCACTTGTAACGTCTGCCATATCTGACGTTTTACTGCCGGAGATACATATTGTTCCTCTACAGTTTTATACGACAATGTTGGATTATTTTGTTCCCCATTATACTCTTTGATTTGATCACTGAATTGATACTTCTTCCCTAATAACTGACTCAGGTTTTCATTTGTTTCCCATAATGCAGTTATAAGATTCCATACTTCGCCTGTTTCCGGCGCTGGTATGGTTATCTCCTCTAAAAATTTTTTTGAAAATCTTCCCCAGCCATGATAAGACAAAGCTGCTATGCTGCTTTTCTGTTTATCTGTCAGCTTTGGAAATAGTTTCCCTAATCTTTGTTTTAATAGCTTTTTATCATCTCTAAATAATACAATATTCTGTATTATCTCTTCCTTTTCACTTTGTTTTAAATCTATTCCGCTTAATTTTTCTTTAAAATCATGGTAAGCCGTCAGCGATGCCTTAAAATCTCCATCAATTCCAGTAATATCAACATCTCTTTCTGCAATTCCTTCCCTAAGCAGAAAGTTCTTTAAATCTTTTTGACGTACTTTTCTTCTTTTACAGAATACACCTTCATAAATTTTTTGCTTTAATTCTACTGATATTTCTTTTCCATCCAAGCGAACATTATTCAATTCATTCAATACCCTGTATTTACTATACAGTAATGAATCTTTCGGAAGTACATCCTCGCCAATCAAATATGTACACTTATTCGTCATTCTTTTTATAAACTTTTCTGCACTTGCCTCAACATCTATGATATCCGTAAAATTCCACGGATAAATTTTATCTTCACTCTTTCTTACAGCCCAGGTATACTTCTGTTCATTTTCTTCTTTTACTTTATTTAACGGTCCGACATAATATGGAATTCTGAAAGTAAATAGCTGTATTAATTTCTCTTTATTTTCAGCAATCACCGGGATACGAGCACTAAGGTTATCCAAAATCTTCTGTAATTCATACTTATGAATCTGGTATGGCAATACTCCATTATCTTTTGTAACCTGTCTCGGCAAAAATTGATCCGTCTCTATTTCATTTTTCAAATATGTCTTTTCTTCACTCTCTGGCAGTTTTTCCACCATTGTTTTATGCAGATATTTCAAAAAGTCTTCCCGACTGCATTGCTTCCCCTCCAATGCAGTCTTTTTACCATTCACTTTCGTCATTCCAATGTAGGCTGGATAATTGGCAAGTTTTGCATCTGATATAACAAATATTTTCTTATAAATATCTTTAGAAAAATTTTCTCTTACCACTTTCTTTAATAAGCGAAGGTCTGCTTTATGTTTTTCATATACTTTAATCTTTGCTTCGGAAATAGAAGTGCATCCATCCAGAATATCTGTTAATACAGACCAGTCATAGACAGCTTTTGCCGATGCAATAATATAAAACTGTTCTCCAAGTTCTGCCTCTACAGAATCTATATACTCATCGTATCCATTGTCAGCAAATGAGATCTTAGGTCGTTCATTTTCATCCAACTCTTCATTTGCAAAAATGTCACTCAATTTAGCTGTTCCACCAGTCAGAAGAGTAATCACCGCCTTTTCGCACTTTGTCCTGGCACCAAGTATTTTAAATGTCAATATTAAATGCGACATTTTTTTATTTTTCAACAAATGCTTATCCTATTTTTTCAATTTCTTTTTTAAACATCTTTTCCGCTGAACTCCATCCATGTATTTTACGTGGATATGTGTTGATCCAATTTTCTATATTTGCTATTTCTTCCTCTGTTTTATTATCAAAATTTACACCTTTCGGTAGATGTCTCCTTATTAACTTGTTTGTAACCTCATTAGATCCACGTTCCCAACTGCTATATGGATGACAGTAATATATCTTTGTTCTATGTTTTTTCTCATCAAAAATAGACCGCTCCATACCTGTGCAATCTGCAAACTCTGATCCATTATCTACTGTAATTGTCTTAAACACTTTTTTAAATTGTTCTCCCCATTTTCTTTCAAGCATATCCAACGCATTTACTACGGACGCAGTAGTTCCGTCAGAAATTTTGTTCACTATCTCATTTCTTGTCTTCCGTTCTGTTAATACGAGAAGACTATTGCGTGATTTTCCTCTTTTTCCTTTAACCGTATCCATTTCCCAATGACCGAATACTTCTCTGGCATCTACTTCTTCTGGTCTGTTCTCTATACTCTCTCCAGCTTCTGTTCTGGCTTGTCTTTTCAAAGTCTTCTTTTTTCTCTTTTTATTTTTCTTCACCGGTAAATCTTTATTTGTCAAGCACAGAAATATTCCTTTATTTATATAACTATATAAAGTGGTTGTACAAATCATTACGGAAAACTCACTTTCTTTATTTTCCGCTTTAATCTCACCTAATACTGCCGCTGGACTATATTTCTTATCAACTATCTTTTCTTCTATGTAATTGGCAAGTTTCATATCATTTGCTATCTTTAATCCACTACCTTTACATTTCAAGTTTTCTTCATATTTTTCCTGTGCAATATCAGGACTATAACGTTCTTCTTCTGTCAAATTTGTATTTAAAGCTACAAAACGACCTCTTTTGATTTCTCTATAAATTGTACTACGATGAACCCCAAGCATATTCGCTATTTCTATAACTGTATGACCTGCCTTAATTAATGTTTCAAGCCGAATCCTATCACGCATTGATAAATGATCAAACTTTCCCCCCATACTGTACCTCTCTCATTTCCACTATATTTTCTTACCTTATTAATTTCAGTATAACGGAAATCAATTTGTTTTTACAATATTTCCATGCAGACAACAAAAGAGCACTACTTTCGCAGTGCTCTTTTGCTTATGACAATTTAACTAATTCAATGCTGAAATTGAATTAACAACTACATTATAAAATACACTCCTAACTTTGGCAATACTTATTTAATCTTGACCTTCATTGCCATCTGCTTTTTACTGCCGTCTTTTGCAACGGCTGTAATCTTCACTGTTTTGCCTTTTCCTGCTTTCTTTGCCGTAACAACGCCTTTTGCATTGACTGTTGCATACTTCTTATTGCTGCTTACCCATCTGACCGCTTTGTAAGATTCCTTTGTTCCGGAAACTGCAACTTTTAATTTGGCTGACTTACCATTTTTAATAGTTTTCGATCCGGTAACCTTTACTTTGGTAACTACACCTTTTACAGTCTTGATCTTGTAAGTGCCATACTTTTTACTGCCATCTTTTGATATTGCTGTGATCACTACTTTTTTACCGATACCGGCTTTTTTCGTTGTAACCACACCTTTCGCATTTACTGTAGCATATTTTGTGTTACTGCTTTTCCATGTAACTGCTTTGCTTTTGGCATTTGCAGGTGTTACAGTGGCTTTTAACTGGATTTTCTTTCCTGCAGATAAGACATGGGATGTTCCGGATATAGTAACCTTCTTTACTTTTACAACCGGCTTAGTTGGTTTTACTGGTGTTGGTTTATCCGGTTCCGGATCATTAAACAATGAAAATTCTACCCATTCTGTATAAACGTCTTCATAAGATCCAGATTCCGTTTTGTACTGATAGTGTCCTCTTGCTCTATAAAAAGTCTTCTGTTTCTGATCATCCGGAGCAAATACCGTCCATCCATTCTCTTCTATCGTTTCATAATCCGTTCCATTAAGCTGCTGGATCTGTGTGCCCTGATAGGAAAGGGCGTCTTTTGTATCCCACTGGAATAATGCCTGGATATTGGATTTGATCTGTACAGAAAGCTTCAGATCAAACTTTAACATCGGGATTTCTTCCTGTTTCTTTTCATTGCAGCGTTCACAGGTATATTCCATTAAGCCTTTCTGAGTATAAGTGGCTGCTTTGATCACTTTTCCATTATCATAGGAATGTCCCAGTTTTTCGATTACATCCCCCTCAAGGAACAGCTCACCGCAATTTTTACAGTAACCGTCTCCAGTATATCCGTCTTCCGTACAGGTTGCTTCTTTCTGGTTCCGGTATTCCAGCTCTCCATGTCCGAGTTCCGGAATGACTGTATCATAGTAGTAATCACACTCTGTACACTGATATCTCATGATTCCCGGTTCTTTGCAGGTCGCTTTCTTGATCACGATCTCTTCATAAGAATCATGTAGATGTTCGTACTTCGGGATTGTCTCTTCTTTCTTTTCACCACAACGCTTACAGGTATATTCCTTAAGTCCCTCTTCCTCTTTCGTAGCTTCCTTGATCACTTTTCCTTCATCATAGGAATGACCGAGCTTATCAATTGTCTTTCCTTTACTGATCAATGCTCCACAGGTTTTACAGTAGGTATCTCCAGTATAGCCATCTTCTGTACAGGTTGCTTCTACAGCATTGAGTACTTCCGGATCATGACCGGTTGCTTTTGTCGTTTCCGTCTTTGTAGTACCGCAGACTTTACATTTAGAGGTCTTAGATCCATCTTCCGTACAGGTCGCTTTCTGCTCTTTTGTTGTAATCCAATCATGTTCTGTTAGCTTATCATTATCGATCCTTCTTGATGTTCCACCGCATCTTGTACAGGTTAAGATATGGATGGTTCCGGTTTTACAAGTTGCCGGAGTTACTGACGTTTCTTTATAATCATGTCCGTATTTTTGTATGGTTTTTGTATATGTATCACCACACCGGCTGCACGTATACTGAACTTTACCATTTACTAAGCAAGTAGTTTCCTTAAGAACAGTCTCCTTATAATCATGCCCCAACTTTTCTTTTCCCGGCTCTGTATAGGTATCATTACACCGGCTGCACGTATATTTAATATATCCATCTTTCGTACAAGTCGGCTCTACCTCTTCTTTTTGATAATCATGCCCCAGTGCCGGTCCGGTTACTACTGTATAATCAGCATTTCTACAATTCTTACATTGATAGGTTGTAATCTCGTCATGCGTACAGTCTGCTTCCTGTGTTATTTTCCCATTATTGTACTCATGGTCTTCCTCTCCGGTATATACGCAATATTCATAAAAGCAATTCTTACACTTATAAACAGTACCTGGGTAACAACCACCTTGTACTCCGCTTATTGTAAACTCATGTTTTCCATTACAGGAAGAATGCTCTTTACTATACATTTCAGATGCAATCGGATATTTGTCCTTATATTCATTAGACGATTTATAAGATCGATGAAAACTGAAATCATCTGATCCATATAAAAACTCTGCCTTTGCAGTTCCATTTACAAACGTAAAATTTTGAAAATTTGTTGGATCTGTATAATAATACGTTCCGTCTATCTTAACTAAATTCCACGCATGTCCAGAATATCCCAAAGTTCCACTATCTTCCAGTGCCAGCAGCCCTGCTTTATTCGCCATATAATAAAATAAATCCGCATAATGCATACAAACACCGGCTTTAGAATAAAAAACAAACACCGCATTACAATAATGTTCCGGATTACTATAACTTTCCTTATAAGCGATGTGTTTACCAACCCATTCCTCTACCAAAAGGCATTTTTCATAATCGGATTTTCCTTCCAAATTTAAACTGTTAATTACGTCCGTAGTTTCTTTTTGGAAGTTTTTATAGACTTCTAAGGGAGTTTGATAAGTAAATATAATCGTAGACATTCCTATATACTTGCCATCCTCATACTGATATTTAAACCCATTTGTCCATCCAACATCACTTTGTAACATATGTCCTGCATCTGGATTGCCTGTTTCCTCTTGAAAAGTACTGTTCTCTATCCTATTCTTAAATTCCTGTGAATAAGATTCATCTATTTCAGGAATCCTTTTTTCAGATTCTATTTCAACCGGAATAACAAGCCATTCTTTTTTATGATCTCTTTTTACTCCAAATTCTTTTGCAATTTCTCCGATATCATCTGCAGCCTCTTCCCAGGAATCATATGTTTTTTTACTCAATGTATATCGTATACCATCTTCATGTGTAGTAAGCGTTTCCTCATTTTCTATCGCATAATCTGCAGCTTTCACTTTACAAGGAAGTAGTAACACTCCCAGCAAAAGTGCTACTCCTGCCCCTTTTAATAACCAATTCAATTTCTTCATATTCATTGCCACCTTTTGTCATAAGCATTTATAAGAAATGCCCCGGATTACCGAGGCACTCTCCTTTGTAACTATTATTATAGTACCATAATTCATTTCTAAAGTCTGTACTTTTTACAGGCTTTACAGCTCTTATTTTCCAGTAAAATATCCCGGATCATCTTCCTCATCCGTATGTGCATAGTCAGATGTTGTATGTCTATTATCGTAAACTGTACCATTGCCACCTTCCAGTTTTTCATCACCATAAAACATACCTTCATCCTCTTCTACATTCGTGAAATCAGATATAAGCCCTTTTTTCTTCCAGATTGCATACAGGTCAATTCCGGATGTACTGGACATCTTTATAGAATCCCCATCCTTATAAATTACCTTACCACGTTTTTCTGTACTCCATCCGGCAAATATATACCCGGTTCTCTGAAACGTATTCTTTTTCAATGTTGCAGTGGAATCATAAGCAATATCCTGTCCATCCATGGTTCCTATTCCACCGTTTGCATAGAAATTACACGGATAATTATTGGCTGTCCATTTCGCGTTTGTTGTGAAGCTGGATTTTACATTTGTCAGTGTTTTATCCCATCCGGCAAATGTATACCCGGTTTTTGTCGGTGCTGTTATGGATGCCGTGTTTCCTCTTGCCACAGTTGCTGTTTTGGTTGTCGCACTTCCCCAGCTTGTACCGGTTCCGGCATTGAATGTTACCTTGTACTTCGGACGTTTTAAAGTTAATGTAACGATCGCTCTTGAACCTGTCGTATAATTATATCTGTATCCATCAACAGTTCGCAGACCTACCTGAGCTGTATTCACCATCAGATACTGGCTTTTTGTTGTATCGTTATCGACACATGCTGCACTGTAATATTTTGATCCACTCTGGCTCACATAAAGTCCACATCTTCCTTCACTTTCATCTAGCTCAGTTGTTAGTGTCTGTCCGTTTACTTCATGGTTTGCCGGTACCACATAAGAAATAGGAATTGGAAGGATATAATAATCCCCTTCATTATCTTTCGTTGTTGTTACTTGGCTTTTCAACAGCTTGACACTATGGTTATTGGTTGCATCTGAGATTTCCACATTCCAAAGCATTGCCTTGTTTTTCATATCATCGTGTGTAAAATTTGCCGTTTTCCATACATGGATCTGGATTGTTGAGTTTTTATCTCCACCGGACAACTTGAAATACATGTATCCGCTTTTGTACACAGACTCCGCAGCATGAAGCTTAAGAGCCTGTCCAAAGATCAATAAAAAGAGAAGAATGACCGTTGTGCATTGTAAAATTCTATTTTTCTTGCTCTTTTTCATCTTGTTCACTTCCTTTTCTTTTCCTGTTTCTCATTCCAACCAGTCCCAGTGCTATACAAATCATAGCCGGTAATAACCATGGATACTGTTCTAATGCTCCGGCTTTTGGTATGTTCAGGATCGCACTGTTCGTAATGTCGTATGTCAATTGATAGAAATAATACTCTCCACCGATCTTGATACCCTTGCTTGTATCTGCTTTTTTTGCATCCACTTCATCCTGTGTCATCTGCAATGGGACAGTGATCTTCAACGCTTTTGAAAGTTTGTTCTTTCCAGAAACTGTATTTGTTTCCTCCAGCCAGTAACTTCCGATTGGCAGCCCAGTAAATTTTAGCTTTCCATCCGTATCTGTCTTTCCGCTTTGGATCAGGTTATGGTCCTGATCATATAAGGCGAAGCCTACACTTTCCAATGCTTTTCCGGAATCATCCTTTTTGTTGATCTCAACCGATCCGCTCCGTTCCTTATTGTAAAACGTCACTTCTCCATCCTTGGTACGTCCGGCAAGCGAGCCATCCTTACGTCCTAACTGATACGTGATTTTATTCTTATCAATGGAGATGCCTGTATCTGTACTCTCAATCTTTTCCAGTTCATAATAAGGATTATCGTCCTCTTCTGTAACAGTGTACGTACCCGGATCCAGATCATCAAAAATCAGATCCTTTGTCACTTTCCCATCTTTCGATTCTGATAACAGTTGTTCTATTTCATCTTTATTGAATGTGATCTTCTTACGAAGCTTTACATCATCCCCCTGCAGGGTTGTTCCTGTGATCAGGAAAGTGAACTCCGGATTACCCAGATTCCAGTTTACATCTCCATCAATCTTCTTATGGATCACAATCTTGGATTTTCCCGGAACATGCGTATTGGTGATCGCTACGTTCGTATATGCTGTTCCATCTGTATCTGTCTGGTCTTCTTCCGCATATGAAATTTCATATCCGGTCTTAGAATTACCGTTGATCAGATCTGTAGATTCCTCTTTGATCTCATAGGTATATTCTACTCCTTCATCATTTTCAGCATCCAAACGTCTAAATTTTGTATTATCCTTCCAGTTATTGCTTTCATTTAATTCTGTACTGTCAAAATACTTCCCATTCCGGTACAGATTCACCTTCACGCTCTCCGGCCGGATGCCATCCTGATCATCCCCATCATCCCATACTTTCTGGACAACGAAGTTTTTATAAACTTTTTTGAGTTTGTTTGTAAAAGTAATGACATTTGTTTCTGGATCTTTTTTTTGTGAAGTATTATATTTATCACTTCCGTTAAATGAAAGCTCTTCAAATTCCCAGTCATCTATTTCTTCAACCGGTATATCCGTATCCACCATCCAGTTGTTCTCTGCTGTTAAGGTATAGTCTTTCGTCTGAGATCCATTTGTAGCTCTAATCGTAATGCTCTTTGGTCTGTTACCAATATTATTCTCATCATCCCAAATCTTCTGAATCACAACTTTTGTCAGTTTCTTATTAGTAACAGCACTATACTCATTCTTGTATGCAATGTCCGCTATTATTCCGGATTTTTCATAATCATGGATCACACCGGCAACTTCTCCATTGTAGCTCTCTACCGATCCGCTATATCCCAGTGTTTTTCCAGACATTTCTCCAATCGCATATCCCGGTGCAGCCTGTATTTCCCTGACATAATACATCCTTCCCGATCCGGAAGCATTCAGGTCTGACGGAAGGTTTGAGAATGTCACTACCGCCGCATCCCCTTCGCTGGTCAGTTCAGATTTAGCCATTGCGATCAGTTCATTTACTCTAAAGAGAACGTTTCCGTTTTTAGCTATGATATCTTTTGCCGCATATAATCCAAAAGTAGCCCCTGCTACCGGATTACCGCTTTCATCTTCTTTGGCAATCCGGATCGTATGTGTGATCAGCGTATCTTCCACATCCAAGTTTACTTCCACGTCTTCCGGCTGGCTTTTGTCCGCATCCGGGGCATCCACTACTTTTACGGTTGTTTCTACTGATCCGAATTTAGAGCATTCCCCACTTTTGAATGTAAATCCAACCTGCTGCTCCCCAACCGGAGATGCCGTATCCGGATCGATTTCTACCTCTTTATCCGTTACAGCTACTTCTTTTTCAGATCCATCATCATATACCAACTTAAATGTAAAATCATCGGCCTCGTACTTTGTTCCTACCACAAATTCATACTTTGGTTCAACCTTGACTTCTACCGGTTGCGGTGTTGTCGGATCAGATTTAACGATCTCCGTATTGGCATAGATCGTAGTCAGTTTTGTACAGCCCCGGAACATATTTTTGACATATTTAAGGCTTCTGGTATCAAAATTTGTAAGATCTAATTCTGTAAGGTTTGTACATGCCTGAAACATACCTGTGGCATTTATAAGTCCGGATGTATCTGCCGCATCAAAATAAATATTTTCAATAGTAAGTCTGCCAAGGAACATAAAACTACTATCAGTATTCAATATAACGTCCTGTTCCTCATTCTGTGTCGATACAATACACTCTGCACCAACCGACCACATAACTACACTTCCATCTTTCAAAGAGGAAACGTCTTTCACATCTATTCCATCTGGTGCTTTTTTGTTGGAAAATACTACCGTTTTCATATTAGCTCCCATATCATTGTGAAATTTTCCTCCACTTTCCAGTATATATTTTCCTGAATTAGCTTCCGGATAGGTAATCGGTTTCGGATCTTCCGTATCTGTGTCCGGGTTTGGCTTTGTGATCTCATTATAATCATTGGCTTTTGTATCCCATGTAATCACAATCTCATATATAGAATCATCCAGTTGATATCCATATGGGGCTTCCAGCTCTTTGATATAATATTTCCCCTGCGGAAATCCATCTGTTTCCGTGCCATCCTTTAGCGTCCTTGTGAACTGTGCAATTCCTTTCTTATTTGTTGCTTTTTTTGTGATCTGTTCATCTGCTTCCCATAAAAGAGAACCATCATCTGCCAATATATCTTCTTCGGCATATAATCCATAGACAGCTTCTTCTACTTCTCCGGTGGAATACTGGAAGTTATCCATGGAAAATCCGGTCAGTACATCCCCAGTCTTAGTAATCGCAATCTTTCCATATACCGGTTCATCCATATCCGTTAATGATAAAGTGCCTTTTTCTGCTGTCTCAAAATTTACTTCAAAAGTCTTTTCTTTGCTACATTTATATCCATCCGGTGATACCGTTTCCTTTAAGTAATATTTTCCATAAGGAAGTTTGCAGCTTGCGACTCCCTCTTTTTCTTCTCCGGTTGTGATACTTGCAACTTTTTCGCCTTTTTCGTTATAAATATCATACGATGCATTGCTAAGTAAGATCTGTGTTTCTGAAGAACGTTTCGTGAGAATGACCTCTACCGGCTTTTCTTCATTCTCAAAAGATACTGTAACCGGTTCTTTTTTATTGGATTTTGAAAGTGTGACCTCCTGATCTTCCGCCAGTTCGTGTGTATCATTGCCAGAAATCTGATGGATCATATACGTTCCATACGGCAGCTTTCCGGATACCGCCTCACCACTTTCATTTGTAATCAGAGTTTCTACAGTATCTCCATTCATGTCAATGATTTCAAACTCTGCATCTCTTTCGGCTTCTGTCACCGCCTTATCATTTACCCGGTCAGTCACCATGGATTTTTTAATCTTGATATAAGCATAGTCTTCAAATTCATCTTTTCCCTGTATGGTGTAGGTCGGATGTCCATTTTCCATAACCGGTGTATCTTTTTCTGAATAGTAAGGATCCATTAGAGCATATCCATCAGCTCCGGCCCACTGTAATACGATGAACTTCTTTCCGGCATCCAGCTTATTTAACAACATAGACGCTTCACCGTTTTTGTCTGTAGTCATCCTTCCTACGATAGCTTCTCTCGGCAACGATAAAGTATACAATCTTCTTTTCGTTCCGGTCGATAAATCTGCCTTATCAATGTCTTTTGCTAATGATTGATCCAGTATGATGAACTTTGCTTCTGCCTCTTCCGTTTCCTCTTCATCTTTGACCGTCACTTTTTTCAGACGAATTTTTGTAGCGATATTTTCATCTGCGAGGTCATACTGTAGAATTTTATGATCACCGGCTTTGATCGTTACTTGAAAATCTTTAACTTTTTCGTAATTCTCAGCACCTTTTGTCTGATGAACAGTATAGATTCCCGGCTCCAATTCGCCGCTAACCGCAAATCCGTGTTCATCCGTCACCAGAGTTTCCACCGTCTTCCCAGAGGCATCCTGGATTTCAAATTCTGCATCCTTCTCCGCTTCATTCCATACACTGTTCGTTTCCTGATCATCACAATGTATGGTTTTTGAAATGGCAATACCGGCATATTCCGGTTCATCATTTGCGCTGATTGTATATTCTGCTTTTGATCCGTCAATCTTAATGATCTGTGTCGGCAGGAATGCATATCCATCCATTCCTTTCGTCTGCTCAATCCGGTAGTTTCCATAAGGCAGCTCCTTGGACTGTGCATCTCCATTTTCATCAATAGTCAGAGTATCTACTGTCTCGTTGTTGCTGTTATAAAGTATAAACTCAGCCGATTTTTCCGGAAGTTTTTCTGTTCCATAAGTCTTGTGAATTAAAATTCTTCCAGTAATCAGCGTATCTGTTACGTCCTCGGTCTGGTCGGAGGAGCTTAAGTCTACCGGATATTTCTTATCAGATAAGAGATATCCTTCCGGAGCTTCAATCTCCTGCAGATAGTATTTTCCCGGTTTCAGTTCACTAACGGTAGCTTGTCCATCTTTATCTGTAGTCAGTTCAGTGACTTTTTCATCCGCTTTGTATAATACAGTTTTATTATCTGTGTCTAAAATATTTTCTGCTGCATATAATCCATATACTGCATTAGCTAGGGTTGCTTCTACACCGTATTCTCCGGTTTCACTGTCCTTTTGGATTGTCAGTGTTCTCTTTTCTGGAAGATCCGTGAACTGGAAGTAGAGATACTTATTCTGACTTTTCTCTGTTGCTGTCTGAATGGAATTGCTTACCTTATGACCAAACGGAGCTTTTACCTCTTCAATCTTCCAGGTATGTGTTTTGGATTTCAGGGAATTTAATTCTGCGGTAAGTTTCTTTTTTAACTCAGCTCTTCCGGCTTTGATTGCTGCACTTTTATTCTGGTAATATCCGTTCTGCGTCAGCTTTTTCCTTTGTGTCAAATCCAGATCATCCCAGTTTTCAATATAGGATTTACTGACGGTATATGTTTTGGTCGTTAATTTCCGACTATATGTATAATCGATGGAACCACCCTCTCCCGTTGTGATCTGTGCAACTTCTTTTCCATCACAAGTTACTTTAAAAGTCGCATTTGGGAGACCGGTTCTTTTCACAGCATCGATCTTATCAATCTTCAGATTCACTTTTTGAGTTGTTGAATCAAAATCCTTCACGGACACACTTTTTTTGATCGGTTCAAAATCTGCAACGACTTTGAAGACCGCAATCGGCTGATGGCTGTTACCGCCACTGACCAATTTATACGTCTTCTGACTGATCTTGTAATTCTTTAAGGCTGTTTTCGCTGCCGTGTAGATCTCATCATATAAGACAACCTGTTTTGCAGCCGGAAATCCACTGATATTGCTGATTAACTTTACTGTTTCGCCTTTGGTCCGGTTGTATGAGCCATGCTGCATGTACCAGGCAAATCCCTGGGCAAGCATTTTCCTGTCTCTTTTATCCAATGACATTAATTTTTTGCTGTTCGTAATACCACTTAAGGATACCTTTTTTGTGATCAGATATTCCTGTGCAAGCCCCACGTATTTATATTTGTCATAACCTGCTTTTTCTTCATACATCCAGCTTGTACGTTCATCATTTTTTACATTAAATTCTTTCGCCGCACCTTCCGGTGTGTCCTGTTCTGCATAGACACACTGTCCCAGATCTCCATCCAGATAATGAAGCAGGACGCAAGCATTTTCTTTGATATAATCGAGACCTTTTCCAGAACCAAATTTTGCACTGCCTTTCCAGTGATAGGTAACGATATGGCTGCTTGTGTAGGCTTTGGCTGAAAGCTTATGGCTGGCAGCCTGCGCCGTTAATCCCTGATACTGGAAAGAAGTCATTACGATCACTATGGTGGTCAGCACAGAAATTAATTTTCTTAAGAATCCTTTCTTTTCACTGTTCATATTTTCTCGCTCCCTTCCGTCTTCGGAAAATTGATACAAATTCTAAAGTACACATCACTATCAATGCCGCACCACATAGCTGCCTGAATCGTCTTTCCTCTTCAATTTCTCTCGAAGCACTTTTTTCACTCATTTCATTCTTTTTCATCTTCATTTTTGTATTACTTCTTACACAGTAGACGACATATCTATATTTCCCATGCCCTCTGTATGGATGACACGTGATCAGCGTCACCATATCCCTTCCGGGCTGTATCTTCACTTTGTCTATATCATTCGGATCAATAATCTGTATCTGTTCCACAAGATATGTAAGTTTCTCCCATGGATTGCGGATCACAACTTTATCGCCTGTTTTCAGCCTTCCTATTTCACGGAAATATGGGATACCGCTGTATCCTCTGTGACCGGCGATCACGCTATTTGTATTCTCACCGCCCACCGGCAAGGATGTCTGTCCCAATACGGCTGCACCTTTCGCCAGATGTGAGTCCGATGCTCCCAAATAAAGCGGAAGTTTCAAATCCATTTCCGGAATGGATATATAGCCAAAATCTTTCCGGTTCCATCCCTGTACATGATACGGATTCTGTTCATAACTCCAAGGATCTTTAAATCCCTTTTGATGTTCTTTATAAATCCTGTGATTGTAAGCTACCGCTTTTTTATAAGCTCCGTCTTTTTCTTTATGCACCAACGATTTTTCATAGTATTTTATGTAATTGTTCGTCTTTTCTGACTGGATATGCGTTGCTATATTGGGATAGAAGAAGCATCCAATTCCGATAAAAAGAAAAAGTATTCCAATTACTCTTTTCATTTTACACACCTTATTTTTTCCGTATTTTCCGGATGATCTTATAAATTATGATGGCAACTAAAATTAACGAAAAAGCCATGAGCAATGCACGTTTGTACGCTTTCTGCCACTGCGAACCTCTGTTTTTATTTTTTTCAGCGTCATAATCTTCCGGATTATATTTCGTCCTTGTGCCTCGGACTAACAACCGATGGGAATTTACTCCATATGGGGTACAGGTAATAAGTGTAACGTGGTCTTCTCCCCGGAGGATGTTCAGCTTTTCCGTATCTTCCGGAAGAACTACATTAATCTCGTCCACTTTATATGCAAGGATTTTTCCTACAACATGTATATAAAACAGATCCCCTTTTTTCATCTCTGTAAGATCTGTGAACATTCTCGATGAATTGAGGCCCGTATGACCAGTTAATACCGAATGGGTATCATGCCCGCCTACGGGAACACTTGATGCAGATATATGTCCGATTCCTTTTTCCAGGGTTTTTCCTGCCGTTCCATGATAGATTGGCAGGTTCACACGGATACATGGGATTTCCACATAAGCCATGATATCCGTTCCTTTGATTTTCAGGATATCATCATATCGTAATCCAGTAGCTTTTACGCTCATCTCATCCGTGAACGGATCGGTAAGTACAACTTTGGCTCTTGCAAGCTGCTGATTATATAATCTGGCTTCCCGGAACAATCTCTGATATTCCTTTTCGGATACCTGTTTGCTTTTTTGTTCATACACTCCAATCTTTGAGCTTGCGCTTTTATCGTAAATATAATTACTGATCCATGGATATAGAGCCAGTCCGATACCAAGAAGAATCAATGCCATCTGCATTATTTTTTTCGGTTTTTTTGAATTTATCATAACTTCATAGTTTCACATTTTCGTTTATTGGAAAAGGGACGGTCCGGGTATCTCCCGAACCACTTCCCTTTTCATGTTTTTTATTTATTAGGTTTTAAGGATTTCGGATTTATTATTTATTCATTATTTTGCAACGTTTTTCTTTCTGCTCCATGCGATTCCTGCTCCTGCAAGAACTACACCTAAAATAGTGATCAGATAGAGTCCGTCTCCGCCAGTTTTTGGAAGTGTAAATCCTTTCGAGTTCAATACTTCCATGTCAACAAGACCGTGCTCAGAATCTGTAGTTGTCTTGTCGGCGTTCAGAGTTGCGTTTGTACCATCTACTTTTGCAGATGCTGCTGTAGTCTGTACTACAACTTTATTCTGCAGAGCTTCACCTTTAACCACGCTGTCATTTGCTGTACTTTCTGTTCCGGCTTTGCTCTGGATGCCTGTGATATTTGCGGTTGTAGCTGTAATATCAGCTTTTGCACTGTTAATGGTAATGGTCATAGGCTCTTTCAGGAGGCTGTATCCTGTATCAGAGTGAGTCTCTGTCATTACATATGTGTCACCTTCGATTCCATTGATCAGAAGTGTTCCATCTGCAGCCGGGCTGAACTCTGTAGCTCCTGCCTCTGTAGCTGATTTACCATTTACATAATATACACCGTTAGATCCGGTTGCTTTTACATAGTAGTTGTCTTTCTGGTTTTGAAGTACAAATTTAACTTTTGTTGCATCTCCGTTGTTGTCAGAGAATTTCTTCTGAAGATCAATACCGAATGTATAAACAATACTCTGATCTCTTAAAACGTCATAATATTCCTGGCTTGTTCTTCTCCATTCCAGAGAAACATCATTCGGGTTACCTTTATCTCCGGTTACAACCGTGTTATTTGATTTCACATCTGCTGTATAATATACAACCATGTATTTCTCTGAATAGTTTTTGTTGATCTCATTCAGTCCATCGGCTGTCATTGCAACTGTCATTTTGGCTGATCCATTGTCGTTCTCAGAATAGTCCTGTGTATACTTTCCAGAATCTTTTGTCCATACTGCAACAGCACCACTGTCTGCTACGTTGGCTACATTTGATTCTGCTTTGTCAAGAGAATCGTAAAATGCGATTACAGCATCTTTTCCATAGGTGATACCCTGGCTCAGCTCATCAATGAAAGTGTATTTGCTTAAGTAAGTTGTTGAGCTTGTAATACGTGGAAGTTTTGTAACAAGTTTGTAATCCAGTTTTTCACCTTCAGATGCAGTTACTGTATCAGAGTATGTATATTCCGGTCTTGTTTTTGTGAAGTCAGCAACTGTACCTTTTTCTGCAGTTGTGATGTTCGCTTCATCTGGATTATTTCTTACTTTTTTATCCAGTGTTGGAACACCTGTCTGGTTTTTCGGGTAACATACAACATCATAGAACCAGCTCTCACCTTCATAATCTGTCATTGGGAGCTGCACAAACCACGGATTGGTTGTATATACAACATCTTCCGGGACTTTCGTTTCAACGATCAGGTACAGACCCAATGCAAGGTCCTTCTTAGTGGTTGTTCCGGAAGCATCTGTAAGTGCCATCTTATCAGCGTCTGCTGCATAAGCTTCCAGCTTATCTTTTGTTGCTGTGTTATCTTCTAATGCTGTTTTCAGAGAATCATTGATCTGCTGAGAAGTGAAATACTCCTTCGTATCTTTTGTATGAACCGGATTCTGAGTATCGAGTCCGATGATTTTCTGTAATGCTTCCGGAATCTCATAGATCAGCTTCACATTTCCGCCGGAGCTTAGTGTATCAACATCTCCTACCCGAAGGTATGAAAACTCTACTCCTTTGATGGCATAATCAGCCAGTTTCTTTTCTACTTCACTATTCTGTTTTCCTGTAGAGATCTGGTCATCTACGTTGACACCAGCCTGCGTTGCAGCTGTAATATCATATTTGTGAATTGTTAATGATGCCGTTTTGGATGTATCAATAACATCCTCAGATGCGGCTTTGGCAGGCATAACTGATACAGCAGTCAGCATTGCAGCCAAAGCCAATGTCATGATCTTTTTCTTAACTTTTTTATTCATGATTTTTCTCCTTTACTTTTTTAATTATGATCATTCCATATGGTAATTTGGAATAAATAAGAAAATCCTCTTTTTATCTTCCCTCCTCATAGAGTATCTTCTTTCATAATTCATCTTTTTTCTCCATAAGTTTTAGATAAAAGCTATCGTTTTTTTCTAACAGATATGCACTGTAATTCACTAATGCCTGAAAAATAATCTGAGATTTTTTGCAACCTGTCAGTTTTGTATATTTATCCAATCTTTCATCTTGGTCTTCATAAATATAGTTGGAATACAATACATTTCTTTTTATATATTTGTCTTCTCTCCTTGATGTAATCAAAACTTCATCATTCATAACTGGATCCACTTCAAAAAAGTACGATACTGCCCGATCCAGAAATACAATTTTGCTAATCTCTTCCATTTGAATCAGAAACACT
>NZ_JACOOY010000019.1:0-67923 GCF_014287705.1 Dorea hominis
TCCGATTTGACTCGGATTTAAAATCAAGTTCGTTCCAGTTCAAGAAAACTACTAGCTTTCTTATCCCTTTTACTGTTTTAAGGTTGACATTGAACACTTATTGAGGTCTTTCACGAATTTAGTGTGAAAGTCGTTCGACAGAGTCGAACTTCATTTTGTTCTTTGTCCGTTCTGAATATTCTCTTAAGAATTTTCAGGGTTGTTGTCTATTGTTTAATTATCAAGGTTCTTATCTGTTGTCTCAAGCGACAGCTTTAATAGGTTATCACATCTCATGTCGTTTGTCAACAACTTTTTTATTTTTCTTTGTTGTCTTCCGTGTGACATCTACGCTTCTCAGGTGTGTCTCACGCGACAGCTATATTAGAATACCACTACAATTCATAATTGTCAATAATGTTTTTATAATTTCTTCAATTCCGAATATTCTGATAATTATTTCTTACAATAAGTTCATCGTCTGATTTACACTTTTTACGCCAATTACTTCTATTCCTTCTACTTTACCAATTGATTTCAACGACACTTCCGGGACCACGCACACCTTGAATCCAAGCTTCTTAGCCTCTGCAACTCTCTGTTCAGGCATGGTTACTGCACGCACCTCACCACTGAGCCCAACTTCACCAAACACAATCGTATCTTCACTTACAGGACGATTTTTATAACTTGACGCAACTGCCATTATAATTCCAAGATCTACTGCCGGCTCATTCATACGGATTCCTCCGGCAATATTTACATACGCATCATAACCGGATAACGGCAATCCGACTCTTTTTTCCAGAACCGCCATCAGCAGATTCACTCTGTTATAGTCAATTCCTGCTGCCGTTCTTCTCGGCATTCCAAAGTTACTTTTACAAACCAGCGCCTGAATTTCCATCAGCATTGGTCTTGTTCCTTCCATTGCACAGGCAACAACCGATCCCGATGCATTTTCCGGTTTGCCACTCAGCATAAATTCTGACGGATTCTCAACTTCTACAAGGCCTTCTTTTCTCATTTCAAACACGCCAATTTCATTCGTGGAGCCAAATCTGTTTTTTACTCCTCGAAGTATTCTGTAAGAAGCATGTCTGTCCCCTTCAAAATAAAGTACGGTATCTACCATGTGCTCCAGAACTCTTGGTCCTGCAACTGTACCTTCTTTTGTCACGTGACCGACAATAAAAATCGCAATATTCATACCTTTTGCCAATTGCATAAATACGTTCGTAGATTCCCGCACCTGCGAAACGCTCCCCGGCGCCGATCCAATCTCTTCATTGTACATTGTCTGTATAGAATCAATCACTACCACATCCGGCTTTTCCCGTTCGATTGCTGTCTGGATCAGATTCAGACTTGTCTCACATAACAGATAAAGATTTTCTGAAAATTCACCCATCCTGTTCGCACGCAGTTTTATTTGTTTCAGAGATTCTTCTCCTGAAATATACAACACCTTTTTATTCATTGCAGAAAGTTTCTGACAAACCTGTAAAAGTAATGTCGATTTACCAATTCCGGGATCTCCGCCAACCAGGACCAGTGATCCTGGCACAATTCCTCCGCCAAGCACCCTGTCCAGTTCTACCAGTTCTGTTTTCATTCTCTCATCTTCGTCTGTTGTCACACTCGACAAAGTTACTGCCTGTACCTGTTTTTCCTTCGAACTTTTCTGTC
Organism: Dorea hominis; assembly: GCF_014287705.1. Taxonomy (NCBI): domain Bacteria; kingdom Bacillati; phylum Bacillota; class Clostridia; order Lachnospirales; family Lachnospiraceae; genus Dorea; species Dorea hominis. The sequence goes on from NZ_JACOOY010000019.1 coordinate 1,669, forward strand.
CTTTTATCGATACTACCTTTTCTTCTGCAAATGTATTCCATTCCTTACACATCGGGCACTGCCCAAGCCACTTTGACTCTTCATGCCCACAGTTCTGACAGAAATATACACTCTTCTTTGCTTTTGCCATTCTAACGCTCCTACAATTTGGTAAAAAAAGAGCTGCTCTCTCGCAGCCCTTTTTGACTTTTCTGTTTCACTTTGTTTCCATCAATATCAATAATCGTTCGGGATTATTTTTTAATGATCTTAACTTTCATCGAACGCTCTGGTTCCAGTTCAGCGCTGACGCTCAGCTTACCACTCAGATTCGTCTTCATATCTCCGACATTCACATCATCCAGATATACTACATACTCGGTATCTGCCTCCAGTTCCAGTGTAAACTGAGCATCCTGCATTGCTGATACAGAAAATGTAACGACTTGTTCAGATGCATTAAAATTCGTAACTGCTGTTCCCGGTACGGATTCATATACGAACATTTCGTTCTTCTCCAGTTTGGTAATCTCAGAAAATGTCTTTACTTTGTAAATGTCTCCCTGAAATTCAAAACCGTCCAGTTTGGTCTTACTCCCTAATGTATAATCTCCAAAGCTTAATGTTCCATCATTCTCAGCTCTTAATAATTCTTTCACAGCTGCCATTTCATGTGTCCTCCTACAGTTCTTCTTTCGTATCCCTATTATATATCAAAACATTTTTATTTTGTAGCTTTTGGGATAAATTTTATTTCTTTTTTAGACATTCCGACTACTATTTCGGAGTCTTTTTTTACTTCTCCATTCAGAAGTGCTTCTGCCAGCGGTTCCTCCAGCTGGTTCTGTACCGCTCTTCTGAGCGGTCTTGCGCCGTATTTTTGATCCATTCCCGTTTCTGCAATATACTCTTTCACAGATTCACGGATCGTCAGTTTAATTCCAAGCTGTTCTTTCGCACGCTTCGTAAGTTCGCGGCACATCATTCCGACAATCTTCTTGATTTCTGCTTTTCCAAGCGGATGGAACACAAGAATCTCATCAATACGGTTCAAAAATTCCGGGCGGAAGATCAGTTTGATCTCACGCATGACATTATCTTTCATCCGCTTATAATCATCGGCCGCATTTTCCTTCACATTAAATCCAAGCTTCTTCGGATCAATGATCGCCTGTGCTCCGGCATTCGATGTCATAATAATCACGGTATTACGGAAATCTACTTTTCTTCCTTGTGAATCTGTAATATGTCCATCATCTAAAACCTGTAACAATATATTAAATACATCCGGATGCGCTTTTTCAATTTCGTCGAACAATACAACCGAATATGGATGTCTGCGCACCTGCTCGCTCAACTGACCACCATCTTCATGCCCGACATATCCCGGTGGAGATCCGATTAGTTTTGCCACGCTGTGTTTTTCCATATATTCGGACATATCTACCCGGATCATAGACTCTTCACTTCCAAACATTGCTTCCGCCAACGCTTTTGAAAGCTCTGTCTTTCCTACACCAGTTGGTCCGAGGAACAAGAATGAACCGATCGGGCGGTTCGGATCTTTCAAACCGACACGTCCACGTCTTACTGCCTTTGCCACCGCCGTAACGGCTTCTTCCTGACCGACTACACGTTTATGAAGCGTTGCCTCCAGCTTCTTAAGTCTCACGCTTTCTTCTTCCTTAAGTCTGTGTACCGGGATCTTCGTCCATTCAGCTACAACATCTGCAATATCATCTTCTGTGACAGTAAATTTACTTTCCTTATTCTTCCGCCGGAAGCGCTCCTGCGTCCGTTCTAATTTCCTCTGGATCTGCTCTTTTTCCTGGTTCTTCTCTCTGGCTTCCGACATATCACCGCTGCGGATCGCATTTTCCAGATCTGTCTTTACTTTTGCAAGACGTTCCTCCAGATCATATACAGATGCCGGTGCCTTGAATCCACGCAACCGTACTTTCGCGCACGCTTCATCAAGAACATCGATGGCTTTATCCGGCAAAAAGCGATCACTGATATAGCGCTCAGATAACTTCACCGCAGCATCCAGCGCTTCTTCATCAATCTCTATCTGATGATGCTTCTCATAACCGGCTCTTAATCCTTTTAAAATCTCTGTGCACTTCTTCTCATCCGGCTCTTCAATCATAACCGGCTGGAATCTGCGCTCCAATGCAGCATCTTTCTCTATATATTTGCGATATTCAGAAATCGTTGTTGCACCAATAAGCTGCAGTTCTCCTCTCGCAAGCGATGGTTTTAAAATATTAGAAGCATCCATCGCACCTTCTGCACCGCCTGCGCCAATGATCGTATGCACTTCATCCAGAAATAAAATGATATCTCCAGCATTCTCTACTTCACGGATCAGCCGTTTCATACGTTCTTCAAATTCTCCGCGGTACTTCGTGCCTGCAAGCATTCCCGCAAGATCCATCGTATAAATCCGCCTGTTCTTCATACTTTCCGGAACAATTCCTGCAGCAATTCGGGCTGCAAGACCTTCGATCACTGCGGTCTTTCCTACCCCCGGTTCGCCGACTAGGCACGGATTGTTCTTTGTTCTTCTGCTCAAGATCTCCATCAGACGCTCAATCTCTTTCTCTCGTCCGATCACCGGATCTAATTTGCCTTCTTCTGCACGCAGTGTCAGATCTGTTCCATACTGATCCAGCACGGAATCCTTTCTTCCACCTGCATCTGCTGCCATATCCTCCATCATCTCTCTCGGATCAACACCGGATACAAGCCAGATATCCTGTGATATCTTCTGCAGACTGATATTTAACGTCTGCAATATTCTTGCCGCCACACAGTCTGCATCATGCACAAGCGCAAGGAGCATGTGTTCTGTTCCTATCTTATCTGCATGCACGCGCACTGCTTCTATCTTACTCTCTTCTAACACAAATTCCAATCTTGGACTGTTCTTAATACTTCTGCTGTCAATCGTCTGTATACCTGCAACCGGAGTTACAAGTTCATTAATAACCTGCACGAGACGTTCTTCATCCACACGGTTCATTGCCAGCACCTGTCCTGCAACACCTGTAAATACTTTCTGTAATGCAAGCAGTAAATGCTCAGTTCCTATATAAGGATGATGCAGCTCCTTCGCAATTGTCCTGGACAGGCGAAGCGCCTCTTTTGCCTGTTCTGTATAAATCATTCTGTCTTTCCTTTCCCGTATTCATCAAAAATCTCATCAACCAGAGTATGAACTTCTTCTCTGGTTATATTCTTACAGCATCCCTTTGCCAGAAGGATTCTTAACTGTCCTTCCAACTTCAGAAGCGCTCTCGCTTTGTCTACGTCAATGGCGATCACAGCACCTCGTCTGCGGTCAAGCTGTATAAAGCCTTCCTGCTTTAAAATAGAATATGCCTTGTTCACCGTATGCATATTAATCCCTATATTGTCTGCAAGACGTCTGACCGACGGAAGCGTATCACCTTCTTTGATCATCTCTGTTGCAATTCCCATAATGATCTGGTTCTGCAACTGTACATAGATTGCTTCATCGCTGTTAAAATCAACTTCTATCAGCACATTATCACCTTTTTCATTTTGTTATACAACCACTATAACACAATTAAAGAGAGCTTACAATAAAAACTGTAAGCTCTCTTTCGCAACTTTGAAGGAATTAAGTTTGGAAATTTCTCTCTTATACGAGTGTATGGATATCTGCATATTCGTAGCAGTCATAACTGTCTGCAACGTTCTTACATGTCAGTTTTCCATCGTATGTATTAATTGCTGAGAAAATCACTTCGTTATCTTTACAAGCCTGCTCCAGACCTTTTCCTGCAATCTGAAGTCCATAGCTTAATGTTGCATTCGTAAGTGCAATTGTAGATGTTCTCGGAACTGCTCCAGGCATATTTCCTACACAGTAATGTACGATTCCGTCTTCAATAAAAATCGGATCATCATGATACGTAACTTTTGTTGTCTCACCGCATCCGCCCTGGTCAACTGCCACGTCAACAAATACAGCACCTGGTTTCATCTCTTTTAAATATGCTTTTTTAAACAGCTTCGGTGCAGATTTACCAGGAATCAGAACAGAACCGATTACAAGATCTGCCTCTTTTACTGCATGTTCGATATTGGAATCATTAGATGCAAGTGTCTGGATTCTTGCTCCAAAAATATCATCCAGATATGCAAGTCTCTTTAAATTAATATCAAGGATTGTTACATTGGCACCCATACCTACTGCGATCTTGCATGCGTTCGTTCCTACAGAACCACCGCCTAAGATTACAATATTAGCCTTTGGTGTACCTGGAACACCTGCCAGGAGAACACCTTCTCCGCCAAAACGTTTTTCGAGGTATTTCGCGCCTTCCTGAATACTCAGACGGCCTGCAATCTGGCTCATCGGTGCAAGAAGCGGAATACTTCCGTCACGCTCGATCAATGTCTCATATGCAACGCCTTTTACTTTTCCATTCAGGAGTGCATCTGTCTGCGGTTTGTCCGCTGCCAGATGTAAATATGTATAAAGAATCAGGCCTTCATGGAATAATGGATATTCTTCCGGAAGAGGCTCTTTTACTTTGATCATCATCTCAACGGTGTCCCATACTTCTTTTGCGGAATCAATCATGATTGCGCCCGCATCTTCATACTCTTTGTCTGTAAAGCCGGAGCCAACCCCTGCGCCTTTTTCGATATAAACTTCATGTCCTGCATTTTTGTAACTCTTTACATTGTTAGGGGTCATACCTACACGAAATTCATTGTTTTTGATTTCTTTTACGCATCCAACTTTCATTTTTACTACCTCCTGTTTTACTGATGTCGTTTCTTTTTAGTTTCCGGGATAATATTTTTCATCTTTCATTTTTTATGAAGAATATTATTCATTTATCTCTAAAATTATACTAACACAACCCTTTCTGTTATGCAATAAAAGTTATTTATTTCACGAAAGTTTTATTTTCGTTAATAATATGTCAATTGTGCCGACAATTGCACTTGCATATTTAGGCTTTTCATGATTAAATTTAAGTTAGAAATATCTCATTTCTATTTATATGTAAAAAAACTGAGGAATAGACTATGAAAGAACTAAGAGAAACAATACATAATGCAACTCTGACAAAAACGCAGAAGCTGATTGCCAAATATGTTCTGGACAATTCAGCCGATGCCTGCTTTATGACTTCAACGGATATCGCCGACACTCTTGGCGTAAGCGAATCTTCTGTCGTACGGTTCAGCCGCTCTCTGGGTTACAGTGGATTTATGGAATTCCAGAAATCCCTGCGAAAGGATTATCAGGATAAGGTGCTGAGCATTTCCAGCTCCATTACTGTACCTTCACAGCGAGTTGCCAAGCAGGCAAAATTGGAAACTAATTCAGATTATATTAAAAGACATTATAAAAATACAACGAAAAATCTGGATACTATTTTTTCGCAGAATGCAACTTCTGCTTTTGATGAAGCTGCAAATATTATTATCAACAGCAGACACAAATATATCGTTGCATCCCGCGGCAATGCATGTCTGGGCGATTATTTCCTTCTGTACCTGAAGCATATGGTACGCGGAGTGGAAAGCACTTCTTCCGCTTCCATCAGCCCGATTGATCATATGTGTAATATTTCAAAAGAGGACTGCCTGATCGTATTCAGCTTTCCAAGGTACTCTTCCATGGATAAACTTGCTGTACAGATGGCATGTGATGCCGGCGCACAGATTATTCTTTTCACAGACAAGCCAAGTGCACTTCTCGCACCTTATGCCACTGTTCTGATTACAGTTCCGGTTGACAGCAATGCTTTTTTCAATTCTCTTGTCGCACCACAGTTTGCATGTGAAGCACTGCTTGATACGATCAGCCACCATGTGAAGGGCATTGAGAAGCGGCTGAAAAAAATCGACCAGTACTTAAGTGAGCTGGGCACATATTGATATGTTTAACGTCAAAACACGCTCTGTGAGTTTTATTCGTTGATTAGCGGTCGTCAGATGCCGCCATAACAAGAAGCCAGCTTCCGGTTAGCGGATGATGTATCCTGATACAGAGACACATCATCCGCTAACCGGAAGCTGGCTTTTATGTTTTTAATAAATACTATATTTTACATTGCATCGTCAATCGCTTTACCGATATCATGACGCATATATTTGTTTGCAAATTCTACCCATTCTGTTGCTGCATAAGCATTTGCACGGGCTTCTTTTAAATCTTTTCCTTTTGCAGTAATTCCAAGAACACGTCCTCCGTTTGTGACGATCTGTCCATCGTTTTCTTTCGTCCCTGCATGGAAACAATAATATCCGTCTGCATCATCGAATTTTTCCAGACCGTGGATTGGAATTCCTTTTTCGTATTTGACCGGATATCCATCACTTGCCAGAACGACACATACTGCTGCATTGTCTTCAAACTGCAGATCTACCTGATCAAGCGTTCCATCTATGCAGGCTTCTACTACTTCCAAAATATCATTCTTCATACGTGGCAGGACAACCTGTGCTTCCGGATCTCCGAATCGGGCATTGTACTCCAACACTTTCGGACCAGCTTCTGTCAGCATGAGTCCGAAGAAAATCACACCTTTAAATGGTCTTCCTTCAGCTTTCATGGCATCAACCGTTGCCTGATAAATATATTTATTACAGAAATCTTCTACCTCTTTTGTGTAGAACGGGCTTGGCGAGAATGTACCCATTCCGCCGGTATTAAGTCCTGTATCTCCGTCTCCTGCACGTTTATGATCCTGTGCAGAAGTCATTGTCTTAATTGTATTTCCATCTACGAAAGAAAGGACAGAGACTTCACGTCCAACCATGAACTCTTCAATCACCATTTCGTTACCGGCAGAGCCAAATTTCTTATCCAGCATAATCGTCTTCACGCCTTCTTTTGCCTCTTCCAGTGTATTGCAGATCAGTACACCTTTTCCGAGTGCCAATCCGTCTGCTTTTAATACAACCGGCATCTTTGCTGTCTTCAGATAATCAAGTGCCTTATCCGGATCTGTAAAATTCTCATAAGCAGCCGTTGGAATATTGTATTTTTTCATCAGATCTTTGGAAAATGCTTTTGAACCTTCCAGAATTGCTGCATTCTTTCTTGGTCCGAATGTACGAATACCTTCTGCTTCCAGCGCATCTACCAGTCCGCCTACCAAAGGATCATCCATTCCGACGATAACGAGATCGATGTCCTTTTTCTTTGCAAAAGCTACAATTTTGTCAAATTCCATCGCTCCGATTGGCGCACACTCTGCAATCTGTGCTATTCCTGCATTCCCCGGAACACAGTATATCTTATCTGCCTTCGGACTCTTTGCTACACAATAAGCAATTGCATGTTCTCTTCCGCCACTACCTACGATCAATACATTCATCTTCTCGTCCTCCACTTATTCATTCACTGTTGCAATTCTTTCTGTCACACTTACTTTTCCATTAGCGATCAGGTCAATCGCTCTTGGCAGGATCTGCCACTCTGCCTGCTCCATCACACGTCGCTGAAGTATCTGCGGAGTATCTCCATTCTGTACTTCCACCGCTTTCTGCAGGATGATCGGTCCTGTATCAGTTCCTTCATCCACAAAATGCACGGTCGCGCCGACCACTTTCACACCTCTTGCAAGTGCCGCTTCATGTACTTTCAGTCCATAATATCCAGTCCCGCAAAAAGACGGGATCAGAGACGGATGTATATTAATGATACGGTGTTCATATTTACGGATCATCTCCGGTGGAATTACAACCAGAAATCCAGCCAGCACGATAAGATCCGGTTCCATCGCATCAACCACATCAAGCAGTGCCCTGTTAAATTCTGTTCTGTCTGAAAACTGCTTAGGTGAAATACACTGTGCAGCAATACCATTCTCCTCTGCCCTTGTCAGTGCATATGCATTCTGATTATTGCTGATCACACCTGCAATCCGGGTATTTGTAATCTTGCCGGAATGAACTGCGTCAATGATCGCCTGAAGATTCGTTCCTCCGCCGGATACCATTACAACTACATTTAGCATAAGGTAACTCCTTTTTCTCCTGCTTCAATATGTCCTACAACATACGGTTCATCTCCTGCTGCCTTAATTGCTTCCATTGTCTTATCAACATCTGCCGGATCAACTGCAACGATCATACCCAATCCCATATTGTATGTATTGTACATCATCTGCTCTTCAATATCGCCTTTCTCAGCAAGCAGTTTGAAGATTGGTGGTACCGGATAGCTGTCTTTTTCTACAACTGCATGCATACCGTCAATGAGCATACGAGGAATATTTTCATAAAATCCACCACCGGTAATATGGCTGCAGGCTTTTACTGTTACACCGACATTTTTCACATTCTTTAAAGCTTTTACATAGATTCTTGTCGGAGCAAGTAACGCCTCTCCAAGCGTCTTGCCAAGTTCATCATAATAAGTATCCAGAGATTCTTTTGTCATCTCAAAAACTTTGCGGACGAGAGAAAAACCATTACTGTGTACACCGCTGGACGCCATACCAATCAGTACATCGCCTGCTTTTAAATTCTCCCCTGTGATCATATCTTTCTTATCGCAGACACCAACTGCAAAACCAGCCAGATCATAGTCATTCTCCGGCATAAGTCCCGGATGCTCTGCTGTCTCTCCACCAATCAGCGCCGCCTCTGACTGAAGGCATCCTTCTGCAACACCACTTACGATTGCTGCGATCTTCTCCGGATAATTCTTGCCACACGCAATATAATCCAAGAAAAATAACGGTTCTCCACCTGCACATGCAATATCATTGACACACATTGCTACTGCATCGATCCCGATCGTATCATGCTTGTCCATGACCATGGCAAGTTTCACTTTTGTTCCACATCCATCTGTTCCGGATAAGAGCACCGGCTCTTCCATCTCTTTAATCTTTGTAAGAGAAAATGCTCCTGAGAATCCTCCCAGTCCGCCTAAAACTTCCGGACGCATTGTTTTCTTTACATGCTCCTTCATCAGTTCTACTGATCTATAACCTGCCTCAATATCGACACCAGCTTTTTTGTAATCCATAACTCGTCTCCTTTGTGTATGTTTTATTTATTTAAATATGCTTCGTATCCGATTTCATCCAGTTTTGCAGCTTTTGCCTGTACTGTCTCTTTCATCTCTGTTGTATAAGCTTTAAGCTTTTCAAGAAGCTCTGCGTCTGAAACTGCAAGAATCTTAGCTGCAAGAATTGCTGCGTTCATACCACCATCAATTGCTACTGTGGCAACCGGGATTCCAGGTGGCATCTGTACAATTGAAAACAGTGCATCTTCACCCGCCAAGTTCTTACCTGACATCGGCACTCCTACAACCGGCATCGGGAATAATGCCGCACACATTCCCGGAAGATGTGCTGCCATACCTGCACCTGCTATGATTACTTTAATTCCTTTTCCTTCTGCGGATTTCGCCCAGTCGAAGAAAACATCTGGTTCTCTGTGCGCTGAGATAATCGTCATCTCATAATCAATCCCTAATTTTTCCAACATCGCTGCAGCTTTGCTCATTACTTTTAAATCCGAGTCGCTGCCCATCACAATTCCTACTTTTGGCATTTTTCTCTTCCTTTCTGTTCTTCTACTATTGAAAATATTACATTATTTATCTATATTTTTCAATGGCTCATTTAAAATCTCCGTACCCGGCAGAACAAACCTTCCATGTTCCAGAAGTAAAATATGACCGCCGTCTTTTTTATTTACTTCGATCTTTCCAAGTTCTTCGTACGGAATGGTAATATCTGTATGGCAGTGATAGTACGCCTTTCCCAAATCCTCTTTTCTCTGGATTGAGACCGAATTATCTCTTGCTATGATTTCTTTCCCATTTGGATTGTAAACCGCTATATCCTCACACCAACTATAGCAGGTATCCCCCACTGCAAAATGTGGTCCCATCTTCTCTGCGATCAGAATCGGCATTTTATCCTCAATGCCATATTTTTTTGCCGCCTGATAAGCAGTCGTATTTGTTCCGATTGCGAATTCTCCAAGTGCCAGTGTGTCATGACGATACAAAACATTATCCCGGATATATTCCTTATTCTCCAGCTCTCGTTCGAAATTGCTACACCGGTAATCTGCAACCATTCCATTGGAAAATGTAATTTCCAGATCTTTGTACTGTAACTCATTCAGATAAACTTTGCTCACATGCAGTACACCGTTTGTTCCTTCCAGTACCGGTGATGTAAATACTTCTCCCACCGGAATGTTCACATCAGCAACACAGTTTTCAAAAATTGTCTCTTTTTCCGGATCACTCAGCGTGTGTAGCTGTACAGTAAGGTCAGTGCGGTTCCCATTTTCCCCGCAGATATGCACGGACTCTCCTCGGTCCAGTGCATCGATCAGTGTCTGCTGAACCTGTTCATACAATCCCGCATCCAGCGTATTGATCCGGATAATCTCCTGGAATATCTCCTCGTAATCTTCTCCGATCTCCGGCACCGGATACGCAATGATCGTAAAACTTCTCTCATCTCCCGGAATATAAGTGTTCGTAAGCCGACTCTGACGTCCGTCAAAAAATACGGACAACTCCTGCTGTTTCTCGCTTAATTTCAGAGCTGTTTCTTTCTGCTCCGGCACAAACGGAACTTCTCCAAACATCTCTATGCATGCCGGTCCTGCAAAAGCTCCCGCTTCTTCTTTCAGATGTTCGTAAGTAGTCGCGATCACTTCTAATTTGCGTTCCACAAATTTCTTATCCAAAAATAACGCCTGGTCATTTCTGTGATCATACTCATATTGTTTATTTGCAATAGCTCCATAGTATCCAATCTTCAAATGCTGTCTCTTCGTCAGCATGCTGACACCACTCCGGTAAATAACCGGCTTAAGCCCCATTTTATCAAAATTCTCAATTGCTTTTTTGACAACACGTTCAAAGCCTAATACATAACGGATATTGACCGTCTTTTTCTTAGACAGATCTTTTCCGGTATTCACAAAACCGATCCGGTATCCTTCTGTGTATACATCTGCCATCTTCTGAATTGTTGTTTCATCTAGTGACAACAGATATTTTGCAGTTGTCAGCTCACTGTCACTGATATACTCTCCAAAGCGATACAGATAACGAAGATCTGCAAGATCACTTCCAAGGATCAGATCTGCTGCAAAAGACTGTGTAGCATCTACCTGCTCATGGATGCGGTCTGCCACAAAAACATCACAGTAATCGCTGGCGTACCAGTACAGGATCTCCTTTAACACATGTGGCTCCGGCATTTCTTCTTCCTCGAACTGATTATATACCTCTATAAAAAGTTCAAACAGAATATCTAAATATTCTGTTTTCTTTTCATATACATACACGATTGCTGCACGTATTTCCGCATACAGCGCACTGAGTGTGCTTCCATACGCTTCTCCAAGCTGCGCCACCGCATAATCCGGATTTGCATAGCTCTCCCGGTAATGTTCCGGAAGGATATCGCTGTAAAGCTTCTTGTTCCATGCAGCCAGTTCTTCTATCTGCATCCCATCAAATGTATGATCCTCTATTTTCTTTTTCGTCCCATCAATAAGATGAATAAATTCCGCAACTTTTACAAAATAGTCACGGAACTTCACATCCACCGTTCTTTCTTCCTTAATATCGCCAATTCTATCTACCACCAGATTGTATCTTTCTTCCACCATCTAAACAAGCCCCCTGATAAATATTGCGCACATGCCAAGGAAAAGTGCGCTGCAGACTGCAATTCCCACTTTGCACGTAATGTAATTTTTATCTCTTTCTCTCAGTCCTGTAACGCCCTGATAAATGCCATATCCTGCCATCACCATAGTAAACAGTCCTGCAAAACCGACCAGGATATTTACATTTCCTTTTAAACAAAATGAAATCCAGATCATAAAGACCAGAAGCAGAAATGACAGCACTGCAAGTATACATGATTTCATTCCTTTTCTGGAATGTCTCCTTGGTGACTGTCCGAATCTGGTTCGCATCATTTTTCTTTTCTGTTTATTTTTTACGACCATGTATCCTCCTTAGTGCCACACAGATGATAAATATCAGATATCCTGCCACACCGCCAAGCGTATTAAGCAGCAGATCATCCACATCAAAACATCCAACTTTCGTGATCAGCTGAAAACTTTCAACGCACAAGCTCAACCCGAAACTGTAAAACAATGTAGCCAGAAAACTTCTATGTTTGCTTGCCATCGGCATAAAAAATCCAAACGGAATAAAAATCACAACATTTCCAAACAGATTCGTAAATGTTGCAAACATGCCTACCTGATCCCGATAATACCAGAATCTTTTAATTTCTTTAAATAATACGAGATTATAATGATACTCCTGCATCTGACCGGTACGTCCGTACCAGTCAGAAAAAAGCAGGAAATAGATAATAAAAATAATATATAATACGAATAATATCTTCCCTAATATACGAATTCTCTTTCTACTGCCCGAATTCACTTTGTACACTCCCCTTATTTATCTGTCCATGCTTAAAATGTAAGCTTCTTCTTCTCTTTCAGCAGACGGGCACCGCTAATGATCGTAATGATTCCCGTGACAACACCTACCACTGCTACGATAACTCCAACTGCAATATTAGAAACTCCTGCAAAAGTCATGGATTTGTATATCTTCTCATTCATAGTGAAATCCTCCGTTATTATTTCGCTCCATATTGTTTATAATATGCGTCAATTGCTGCTTTTAATGTATCATCGATCACAATTTTTCCGTTACACTCTTTGTTGTACAGACACTCTGTAACTTCTTCCATTGTAACGATCGCTGCAGTATCGAATCCGTACAGGTCTTTGATCTCGTCGAGTGCGCATTTTTCTCCGCCTTTTCCAACCTCCATACGGTTTAAAGAAACCATAAGTCCCACGATCGTAACATCAGCGGCGCCTTTTACCTTAGGAACTGTCTCTTCCATGGATTTACCGGATGTTGTAACATCTTCGATCATGATCACACGGTCGCCGTCTTTTAATTTGCTTCCAAGAAAGCTTCCTTTATCTGCACCGTGATCTTTCTCTTCTTTTCTGTCAGAGCAATAACGTACTTCTTTTCCATATAATTCACTGTATGCAATTGCAGTTACAACCCCAAGTGGAATACCTTTATATGCCGGTCCGAACAACACATCAAAATCATCTCCGTATGTATCATGGATTGCTTTTGCATAGTATTCTCCGAGTTTCTTAAGCTGGGAGCCTGTCACATATGCTCCTGCATTCATAAAGAAAGGGGATTTTCTTCCACTCTTTAATGTAAATTCTCCAAATTTCAGCACATCGCTTTCTACCATAAATTTAATAAATTCCTGTTTGTAGCTCTCCATCTTTCTATCCTCCGTATGAGTGAGCAGTTTTGCTCTTACAGCTCTGCTCTTATTTTTTTACATTATATGATGCCAGGGGCAAAAGCCTGAAACCACGATGTGCTTGCACATGAGTGGTTTTATGGCTTAGTGCCCCGCCCGATATGAGCATAAAAGTGGAGCATAAGCTTCACGATATGCGAATATTGGGTAGAATTGCGGGAGTACGAAGTACGAAACAATTCGTATGGCATCATTATTTTTAATAATAACACAATTTTTCTTTACAGGCAACGTGTGGAAAACGCGACACAAAAAAAACTGCCGTACGCGATACGTACGACAGTTTTCTTACATCCCTTTTTTAATACTAGATTGGCAGTTCAAGATAAATATCTTTTCCTTCTTTGATAGAAATAACTACCTTTCCATGTTTTACAGTCACTGCTGCACCTTCTACATTCACTTCCGGAGCAACTGCAGCTTCTTCTGCCAGTGCTTCCTCAGCCGGTACTTCTTCTGTAACTTCTTTGATTCCTTCTACGTTGTCTACAGTAAGTGGACAGAGAGAATCACTTGTCTTTGTAAGTTTTGCTCCCAGTACCTGCTCGATTGTAAGACATCCATCCAGATTTAATAATCCAGAATCTACTAATTCATCAAAGATTGCCGGATCTTCCAGGTTAGCCGGTTCAATTGTAATTCCACCTTCTGCTCTGCAGCAAAGAACTGCCGGGTCTTTTGCATGCGCTTTCGCTGTTTCAGCTGTAATTGACATACTTCATTACCTCCTACATTTACATCTTCTTTTAGTATAAAGCTGTCCTCCGGCAAAATCCAATTGTTTTTTTGTATGGTATTTATTGTTTTTTTCTATATTTCGACATCCGTTTTATTTTACAATCCCTACCATATCCGAAACTTTATCAAAGCCATTCTTCTCCATATATGCACGGATTCCGTCAACCACTTCTTCTGTGATATTCGGATGATAGAAATTCGCTGTTCCTACAGAAACGGCACTTGCACCCGCAAGTAAAAATTCAATCGCATCTTCCGCCGACTGGATACCTCCCATTCCGATGATCGGAATCTTCACTGCCTGTGCTGCCTGATAAACCATGCGCACAGCAATTGGATGCACGATTGGACCTGACACGCCCCCGGTCTTATTTGCAAGTGCAAATGTTTTTCGGTTAATATCAATCTTCATTCCTGTTAATGTATTGATCAGAGAAATTGCATCTGCACCTCCTGCTTCTGCCGCTTTTGCAATCTCCGTAATATCCGTTACGTTCGGTGTCAGTTTCATGATAACCGGCTGTTTTGCAATCTTCTTGATCTGGGCAGTCAGTTTTTCTACATGACCGGCATCCTGTCCAAAAGCGAGAAAGCCTGCATTTACATTCGGGCAGGAAATATTGATCTCCATCATGTCGATCGGTTCATCTGCAAGTCTTTCTACAACTGCAAGATACTCTTCCGGCGCATGTCCGCAGACATTGACAATAATCTTTGTATCGTATTTTTTAAGAAACGGGATATCTCTCTCGCAGAACAGCTCAATTCCCGGATTCTGTAATCCGATTGCATTCATCATGCCGCCGTATACTTCTGCTACACGCGGAGTCGGATTACCGGACCACGGTACATTTGCCACACCTTTTGTTGTTACTGCACCTAACTTATTCAAATCTACAAAATCGGAAAACTCTTCTCCTGATCCAAACGTTCCGGATGCTACAGTAACCGGATTCTTCCATTCTACTCCGGCAATATTCACTCTCATGTCCATTAGATTTCCACCTCCGTAGCAAGAAATACCGGTCCGTCTTTACAGATCCGTTTGTTATGTACATTGCTGTGTGCATCTTTTTCTTTTGATTTGCAGACGCACGCCAGACAGGCACCGATTCCGCATGCCATCCGTTCTTCTAAAGATATATAACATTCAATCTGATTTTCTGCTGCATATGCTTTGATCGCACGAAGCATCGGAGCCGGTCCACAAGCGTAAATAATCTCTGCTTCCAGAGCTGCTTCCCGGATTGCATCCATAACATTGCCCTTTGTTCCTACACTTCCGTCTTCTGTTGCAATATAAACTTCTCCGTTTGCTTCAAACTCTTCTCTCAGAAATGTCTGCGCATCCCGGTAACCGACAATGATCCGCTTCTTTTCACATTCCATTTCCTTAGCAAGCTGTAAGATCGGCGGCACTCCGATTCCTCCACCCATCAGAAATACTTTTTTCCCTTTTGCTTTCTCAAGCGGAAATCCATTGCCAAGAGATCCAACAATATCAATTGTATCTCCCGCCTGCAGTTTTGAAAACTGCTCTGTACCTGTGTTTTCTCCGGTTACCCGGTATACTACACGAAGTTTCTCACTCTCACGGTCTATCTCACAAATACTGATCGGACGCGGCAATAATTTACCTGCGTCATTTGTATACATGGATATAAACTGTCCCGGTTTTGCATTTTTTGCAGCCTTTGTCTGAATCCACATACTGTATATACCGGCAGCCAGCATCTCCTGAGAGAGGACACGTGCCTGTTCTTTTTCCATTTTAGCCATTTATTTTCTCCTTAACCAAGTGCTCCTTTGATATCTGCAACCATGTCTTCTACTGCTGCTCTGGATGCATCTGCAAAATTCTCTGCTCCGAATTTTGCATATTTCTCCTGCTTGTATGCAGCGATGATTCCTCTGGATGAGTTCACGATCGCACCGAGTCCGTCTTCGTTAAAGAAGTGTACAAGATCTTTTCCTTTTCCACCCTGTGCACCATATCCCGGAACAAGAATGTATGCTTTCGGCATGATCTTACGCAGTACTTTACCCATCTCCGGATAAGTTGCTCCAACAACGGCTCCTACATAGCTGTATTCGTCTCCCATTGCTTCTGTGCCCCATGCGGCCACTTTCTCTCCAACCAGTTCATAGAGCGGACGTCCGTCGATCTTCTGATCCTGGAATTCGCCACTGGATGGATTGGATGTTTTAACCAGCACGAAAATTCCTTTCTTCTCTTCTTTGCATACATCCAGAAATGGATTCACACCATCAGATCCAAGATATGGATTCACTGTTGCGAAATCTTCATCAAATGCTGCATAGCTCTTGCTTCCAACTGCAACTTTTCCAAGATGTCCGACTGCATAGGCTGCGGATGTTGATCCGATATCGCCACGTTTGATATCTCCGATCACTACAAGTCCTTTCTCTTTGCAGTAATCTACAGTTTTCTTGAATGCCTGCATTCCCGGAATGCCAAACTGCTCATACATGGCAATCTGCGGTTTTACAGCCGGGATCAGATCATAAGTATTATCTACGATTGCTTTGTTAAACTGCCAGATTGCTTCTGCTGCACCTTCCAGCGTCTCTCCGTATTCAGCAAATGCTTTTTTCTGTACCTGCTCCGGAATATAATTTAACATCGGATCAAGCCCTACTACGATCGGTGCCCCTGTCTTCTTAATGTTTGCTACTAATTTGTTGATCATCCTCTTATTCCTCCTATATTCTCTGTACTGTTACACATCGTAAGATACTCTGCCCTAACACTTGCATGCCGTTGCATACTACACCTTTCTGGTATCCTGATACTCATATACGATTTCACCATCCGCCAGTGTATATTCTACCCGGCCGTATACTTCTCTTCCGTCAAACGGTGTATTCTTCCCTTTGGAAAAGAATGTATTCTTATCAATCTTATAGTTAGCATCCGGATCAAAAATTACAAGATCCGCAATCTTTCCTTCTGCCACTGCTCCTTTTTCAGTAAGCCCCAATATCTGCGCCGGATTATAACTCATCTTCTCTGCCATATCCATAATACTGAGCACGCCTGTCTTCACCAGTTCTGTATAAGTAAGCGCTGCTGAAGTTTCCAGACCTACGATACCAAAAGATGCTTTCTCAATGGAACGGTTCTTCTCTTCTTCAGAATGTGGTGCGTGGTCTGTAGAAATCACATCCATAATTCCATTCTTAAGTCCCATGCGGAGCGCTTCAACATCTTCTCTGCTGCGCAGCGGCGGATTCATCTTGAAGTTTCCATCATCTTCTTTGATATCATCTGAAGTCAGTATAAAATGATGCGGACATACTTCTGCCGTTACCGGAAGTCCTTCTTTTTTCGCCATCTCTACCATCGTCACACTGTCCTTTGTAGAGCAGTGGCACAGATGCAGACGTACGCCTGTCTCTTTTGCCAGCAGGATATCTCTTGCAACGATCACATCTTCTACAGAGTTTGTGATTCCCTTAAGTCCGAGACGCTTCGCATTCTCATCTGCATTCATCACGCCTCCTTCGACCATGGTAATGTCCTCGCAGTGTGCAAATACACTGATTCCTGCCTTCTTCGCTTCTTTCATCCCTTTACGGTATAAAGATGCATTCATTACAGATTTGCCATCTTCACTGATCGCATGGCATCCCGCCGCTGCCATTCCTGCAATATCAGCCAGTTCTTTTCCTTCCTGTCCACAAGTAACTGCGCCAAGCTGGATAACATGTGCCGGTGATTCTTTCACGGCTCTTTCATGCACAGCTTCTACTTTCTCCCGGCTGTCGATCACCGGTTTCGTATTCGGCATCGCACAGATTGTCGTCACACCACCGTGTACCGCCGCTCTTCCGCCTGTCTCCAGTGTTTCCTTGTATTCCAGTCCCGGATCTCTGAGATGTACATGCAGATCAATAAATCCCGGCAACACATAAGTTCCTCTTGCATCGATCACTCTGTCCGCTTTCTCATCGATCTTCTCTGCAATTTTCTGAATTTTCTTTCCTTCTACCAACACATCGTATACTCCATCTTTTTTTGTGAGTGGATCTACAACATGTCCATTTTTAATTAAAACTGTCATATCTATAATCCTTTCTTCCGGAAATGATTTCCCAGGATTTCATTTAGAAAAATTTTCGTTTTTATTCTATCACATGGCATGTTAAAAGGGAATGCCAAAAAAGCATTCCCTTTATTTTCATCGATTATTTTATTTTGTCTTTTACAACAGACACCGCTTTATCAAGCTGATTGTCTGCCTTTGGATCTTTGGCATTATATTTATATTCGATCTTTACATCCGGCGTGATTCCTTTGCCATCAATGTTGCGGCCTTTCGGTGTAAAATACTCGGATGTCGTTAATTTTACGCAGGTGCCATCTTTCAGATCAAACAGATTCTGTACCACACCTTTTCCGTAAGTTTGTGTTCCTATAATCTCAGCTTTGCCATAATCCTGTACTGCTCCGGCAAAAATCTCTGATGCGCTTGCGCTCTGACCATTTACCAGCACAGACATCGGAAGGTTTAACCGGTGTTTTTCATCCGATGTATATTCTTCCTTCTTTCCATTCTTATCCTTCGTGTAAACGATCAGTCCTTTTGGGAGGATGCTGTCAAGAATATCACACACCGTAGAGAGACTTCCTCCCGGATTGTTTCTTAAATCTACGACCAGTCCTTCTATATTCTTCTTTTGCAGCTGTTTCAATGCTTTTGCGAACTGAGCACCTGTCACAGAATCAAACTCTGAAATGGAAATATATCCAATCTGATTTTCCAGCACTTTATATTTCACTGTCTCAACATTGATCACGTCACGTGTAGCTGTCACTTTAATCTTATCACTGTTCGTTCCACGAAGCAGTGTCAGATTGACCTTTGTTCCTTTTTTACCTTTGATCCACGAAACAACTTTGTCCAGATCTTTTCCTGTCACCGTTTTCTCTTCTACTCGGTACAAGATATCTCCAGCCTTAATTCCTGCTTTCTTTGCCGGCGAATCATCGTATACCTGTGTGATCGTGATCACTCCGCTGCTGGCATCCTGCGTCATAACAGCACCGATACCACTGAAAGAACCATCCAGGCTTTCCGACAACTCTTTTGTTTCCTTTTTGTCGTAATAAGCAGAATACTGGTCCCCTAGTCCTTCTACATAGCCTTTGTAAATGCCTTCATTGAGATCTTTCTCTTTTATGTCATGCAGATATGTCTCATCAATCAGTTTTTTCAAATAAGATAACTTCGTCTCTGTATCAGATGATATGATTCCTTCATTGATATGCTGCAGTCCACAGGCTGCAAGGCTCACAACTAATAATGTCAGAAGGGCGCCCGTAAGCGCCCCTTTTATAAATCCTTTTTTATGTTCCACAATCGTCAGTCCTATTCTATAAATATTTCAACGGGTTCACCGGTACTCCGCCGGACATAACCTGGAAATGCAGGTGTGGTCCTGTTGAATTACCCGTTGTTCCTACAATTGCTATATTCTGTCCTTTGCTTACTTTCTGCCCTGCCCGGACGTAAATCTTGTGGCAGTGCATATAGTAAGTAGATAATCCGTTTCCATGATTGATTACGATCAGGTTACCGGCTTTGCCACTGTATCCGGCAGATACTACAGTACCTCCTGCCGCCGCATAAATCGGCGTACCGGTCGGCGCCGCAAAATCCATTCCTTTGTGATTTGTGCTGGCTCCGGCAAGTGGCTGTTCACGATATCCGAAATAACTGGATATGCGACTGTATCCCGGACAAGGATGTGTGAATGTTCCATTACCGGATACGACAGACGCACCCGCTCCGGGTGAATAAGAACTCGCTGCTTCCTGCTTCTTTCTTGCAGCATCTGCCGCTGCCTGTTCAAGCGCGCTCAGCTTGCTTGCATTCTTTTTAATATCCTTTTGGATTCCGGCAATCTCATTCTTCTTATCCGAAAGCATCTGTTTTACAGTACTCTGCTTTGCGATCAGATTATCCTGCATCTTTTCCAGTTCGGCATTCTCTTTTTTCAGGACTTCTTCCTGCGCCTGCACATTCTTTACAACTTTCTGGAACTTTTTCAACATAGTTCTGTCATATGAAGAAATCGTCGATATGTACTCTGCATTATTCAGAAAGTCACTCAACGACTTCGACTGGCAAAGAATCTCGATGAATTTAGCATTGCCATTCTCATACATATATTTGATACGTTTCTTCATGTCTTCATACTGATTGTCTTCATCTACCTGCGCAATCAGTAGTTCATCTTCTTTTTTACTGATCTCATCTTCTTTGGCAGTGATCTTCTTCTTTGTTGTTTCCATCTCATCCAATACAGATTCCAACTGCTCCAGAAGTTTTTTCTTCTCTGCTACTGCCTCTTTTTTCTTCGACTGTAACACCTGCGCTTTTTTCTTAGCGGCACTAATCTTTGATGCCTGTGCCTGCCCTGTCATGCTGAAGCACAGAACACATACCAATAACAGACTGAGGATTCTTTTTCTCTTCTTCATCTGTGTCTCCCTTATTAATTACACCCTTGTGCTATCTGAAGAACCTGTCACTGACAGCTTCTTTCGTACGCTAAAGCAACTAAACTTTCAGATGTTTGCGGATTGTAAATGTACTTCCAAGGAAACCGATACCTACTCCAAGAGCAATACCGACCGGTAAAAGTGTACGGTATACTCTCATTACCGGGAGGAAGTCCACGATATTATTCAGCAGACTGTATCTTGTCATCACATAGCTTACTGCTTTATCATACATAAAATATAACATTACCAGTGGAATGATCGCACCGATCACACCAATCAGAAGACCTTCAAATACGAACGGTGCCCGCACAAAACCGTCCTTCGCTCCGATGTATTTCATGATCGCAATCTCTTCCCGTCTTACTGTAATACCCATTGTTACTGTATTACTGATCAGAAAGATAGATACAGCCAGCAGGATCAAAATAATCGCTGCCGAAATGATACCAACCAGTTTGTTCACACTTGTCAGAGTCTTGGCAACCGTATCTGACTTGTTGACTTTCCGCACACCGTCCAGTTTCTCTGCATAAGATACGACCTGTTTCTGCTTGGATACATCTGACATGTATACTTCATAGTTGTCTGAATTTGCCAGTGGATTATCATTTTTAAATCCCTCTGCCGCTTCTTTGGAATCTCCGAAGTAGTCATCCTGGAACTTATTCCATGCTTCTTCTGCACTGATATAGTTCACTTCCAGAACACCGTCTTCCTTCTTCAGATCCTCTCCGATCTTATCTTTCTGTTCCTGTGTTGCATCCTCGCTAAAAAATACTGTAATTGCAACTCCCTGCTCTGCTTTGTCTACAATGTAATTAAAGTTCATTACAATCGAATAGAATAATCCAAAGAGGAAAATACAAGCTGACATCGTTGCAATGGATGCCATGGAGAACATCTTATTTCTGCCGATGTTCTTCACGCCCTGTTTCATCGAATATCCAAATGTACTAATTCTCATTATTATACCCACCTTTTTTCTCGTCGCTGACGATGACACCCTTCTTCATCGTTACAACGCGCTTTTTCATCTCGTTTACAATCTCCTGGTTATGTGTAACAACAAGTACAGTTGTTCCACGGTCATTCGCCTCTTCAAGAAGCTTCATGATTTCCCATGAGTTCGTCGGATCGAGATTACCAGTAGGCTCATCCGCCAGAAGGATTGCCGGTTCATTCACAATTGCTCTCGCGATTGCAACACGCTGCTGCTCTCCACCGGATAATTCCTTCGGGAATGATTTGTACTTCTGTGCAAGTCCTACAAGGGACAGCGCAGCCGGCACTTTTTTCTTAATGATTCTTGTCGATGTCTCGGTTACTCTCTGGGCAAACGCAATATTCTCATAGATATTTCTATCCTTCAAAAGGCGGAAATCCTGAAATACAACGCCCAGTTTTCTCCGGTACAACGGAATCTTTTTATGTTTCATGCGGTTCAGATTATGTCCATTTACAATGATCGTGCCTGAAGTAGGATCTAACTCCTTCATGATCAGACGAATCAGAGTAGACTTACCGGAACCACTGTCTCCAACAATAAAGACAAATTCGCCCTGTTCAATCTTAAGATTGATACCATTAAGGGCTGCAACCCCTTTTGAGTACTCTTTCGTTACTTCTCTTAATTCAATCATATGTTCCTCCTAATTATTATACTCCAGCAATTTAATATTCCAGCGACTCCATATATTTCATGTATTTTACAACCATCAATGCAATCTTGAATGTAATAGCATCCTCGAATACACGAAGATCAAGTCCCGTACTTTTCTGAAGTTTATCCAAACGGTAAACTAAAGTATTACGGTGAATATAGAGCTGTCTTGAAGTCTCTGACACGTTGAGGTTATTCTCAAAGAACTTATTGATCGTAGTCAATGTTTCCTCATCAAAATCATCCGGTGATTTCCCCTCAAAAATCTCACGGATAAACATCTTGCACAGAGGAATCGGAAGCTGATAGATCAGTCGCCCAATGCCAAGCGCACTGTATGCGATAATATTCTTCTCACCAAAAAAGATCTTACCCACATCAAGCGCCAGTTTGGCTTCTTTGTAAGACTTCGATACTTCTTTGATGTCACTGACAACCGTACCATATGCGATCAGAATGTCCTCTTCTCCGTCATTGCGGAGCAGATTATAGAAATTCTGCGCAATCCTCTCCAATTCTGCATGTCCGTCATTCGGCTCCAGTTCCTTCACAACTATAATATTCTTCTCATCTACCGCTGTTACAAAATCCTTGGCTTTACCGCCAAGAAGTGAGCGCACATTATCAAGGGCACTGCTGTCCTTCTCGTGTTTTGTCTCAATAATAAAGATAACACGTCTTACTTCCGTGTCAATATGTAATTTTTTGGCACGATTGTAAATATCCACCAACAACAGGTTATCAAGCAACAGGTTCTTTATGAAATTGTCTTTGTCAAACCGTTCTTTATATGCTACCAGAAGATTCTGGATCTGGAACACTGCGATCTTGCCCACCATATAGACATCTTCTCCGCCGCCGTTCGCGAGCAGGATATATTCCAGTTGGTGTTCATCAAAGATCTTAAAGAACTGATATCCCTGTACTACCTGACTGTCTGCCGGAGATTCCACAAAAGACAGAATCTCGTCTTCGTAATTCTCCTGTTTTGAAAATGTACTTGC
This sequence comes from Dorea hominis, assembly GCF_014287705.1. Classification (NCBI taxonomy): domain Bacteria; kingdom Bacillati; phylum Bacillota; class Clostridia; order Lachnospirales; family Lachnospiraceae; genus Dorea; species Dorea hominis. The sequence goes on from NZ_JACOOY010000019.1 coordinate 24,958, forward strand.
AAGGGCCTTACCATCTGTATCCATAATACAAAAGTCAATTCTAGTAATCCCTTTCAATCCTTCAATCGTGTTTTGAAGTATTTGATTAGATATCATAGGTTATCTCCTCCACTCATTTCAATATGCATTTTCTACAACAAAATTACTCTATCTTAAGTGAATTTGCATATTACTAGACCTATATTAATATATATCAACAAAAAAATAAAGAGGAAATCACAATTTTTTGTTGATTTCCTCACTTTTTTCTTTCTGTATCTGTATGTCTTTTAAATGTCTGCCCCGACATTCCTGTCGCTCTCTGCCTTTTGCTTTTCCATCTCTTTTCTGAAAATTCTCCGGGTAAAGAATCGGGTGACTTTTTCCTTTCCAAAGCTGGTCTCTTTCCACGGCGGAGCTGCTTTTCCCATACCGAAAAGAATTCTCGTATTGAGAAGTGCTCTGTTCTTTGCCGCAAAATCTTCCTGAAGCGGCGAACATAACATAGAAAGTACACAGTCTGTCTCTGCACCATTGATCGCATTCACCAGCATATCATCCGCTCTGTTTTCTGCAGAGACTTTCGCCATCCCAACAATCTGGATTCCTCTATAATAGTGTTCCAGATATTGAAAAAATGCTTCTCCCTCTTCCTGTGTCTCAACAAGAAGATATACCCGCTTATGGTTCTTATGCAAATATCTCAGGAACATCTTCATAAATAAATGATTCTCTGTCTCCTGCAGACAACGCTTCTCTTCCACATCCGCTGCTTCCAGAATTGTCTTGTCTCCTGCCAACACAAGATCGAAACTTCTAAGCTGTTCCTTCGTCTCCTGCTGCAGATCTACATCCATCACTGCATCTACTGTAAGAAGTTCTACAATATTAACCGGATCAGACTCCATGTATCCGACCGCTTCTTTCATAGCTTCTTTGCCTGTGTAATTGTCTATATATATACCTAAAACATTAATCTTGCTGTCCATCTTCTCTGCACCCGCTATATCCCGAATCTTTTACTCTTCTAATCAAGCTTTTCGATTATAGCAAAAGGGCTTTCTGTTTTCAAGCTTTCCCTGTAAATGTTCATACTAATTAACATTCGTAATACTTTTGTTACTTTTACTCCTCTTTCACAGCGCTTTGCTGCTGCCGACGCCTGCGTCCTGCCAGCTTCCCGCCAATCCGTCCGGTTTCCTTGGATGATAAAGATTTCCATCCCTCTGCCAGCACTTTATCAAGCAGTCCCAGCTCCTCTGCTACTTCATATTTCATTTTCTCTTCCGGCGTGATCTGATCCAGCCGTATCGGATCTTTCTTTTTTGCAGTCATAATATTACCCCTTTCATTATTTTGAAAGTATTTCCATAACATTTTTAAAATATTCGTGTAATAACTTTTTTCTATAGTCTGCCAAAAAAGATTCTTATTAGTATGGAACTTATATACCGTGCTATAATAATGTCAGATAGAATTGTGGAATACGAAGTACGGAACAATTCGTATGGCATCTTTTGACCCTGACATCATTATAGCAATAACATCCAGGAGGTATATATATGACACAGGAACAGGCATGGACATTATTGAAAGAATATAATCAGGATGAATTTCATCTGGAACACGCAGACATTGTCGGAAAAACAATGCGCTATTTTGCAGAGAAACTTGGATATGGTGATGAGAAAGATTTCTGGGAAGTCGTAGGGATCCTGCACGACCTGGATTTTGAGAAATATCCGGATCAGCACTGCATCAAAGAGCAAGAAATCTTAAAAGAAAATGGCGCAGATGAAAAAATCATCCACGCCACAGCAAGTCACGGTTATGCAATTACTGTTGACATACAACCGGAACACGAAATGGAAAAGGTGCTTTATGCCGTTGACGAGCTGACCGGACTGATCGGTGCAGTCGTTGTTATGCGACCGTCCAAAAGCGTTCAGGATCTGATTGCCCAGACCATCGAAGCGCTGAAAACATTCCGTCCTTAATTGTAAACTTTTTATTTTCTTTTATGGCAGATGAATTTCTTCGCCAAGGGTAAAGGAATAGATGATCTTTTCTTTTACGGTTTTACCGGTCGCCTGTTCCAGTGCCCTGGCGTAGTAATCAAGCTGTCCATGATAACGTTCTACAAGTTCTCTGCTTTCACGGACACGGTCTGTCTTATAATCCAGCACAACCAATCCGTCCTCTTCTTCAAAATACACATCTATGATTCCCTGAACAAGAACAAGTTCGCCTTCCTCTTCTTCCTTCCACAGATCCGTTGCCGGCACTCCGAGTACGAATGGCTGCTCTTTAAAGAGGCGGTTTTGTTTTGCACATGCCTGCATCCGTTTTCCGCTGTCTGTCTGTAAAAATTTCAAGAAATCCCGAATGCAGACAGCCTTTCGCATCTCGTCCGTCATCTTCCCATCTTCTGTAAACTTCCTAAGGCAATTTTTCAGTTTCTCAGTATCATAGTCTTCTGCAAAATTCAGAAGCTCCAGTGCACGGTGATAAGCGGTACCTCTGGATGCTCCTGTAAGCGGCACCTCTTCCTCCATAAATTTCGGAAGGATCGGCTGCAGTTCCGTTTCTTCGTAAAGCTGCTCGCTGTCCTCCATTTCTCCGGATTCCTGTAAATAAATCCGTTTCTTTAATTCCGAAACGGAGAATTTCAACTTTCGTGTCTGGCTGTTTTCATATGGATATCTGTACGCAAACTGATTCCTAAGATTTTCATGCATCTCTTCATCATATACACGCTCTGTATCCCAGTCTTCCAGTACACTTCTTTCTATCTGACTCTTCACCTGCGCTTCTGCCTGTCCCGCAATGATGTCATACATATTCAGCACTTTCAGTCTGAGCGGTACAGACCGCGGAGCCCGTAATACTGCCGGCAGTACAAAATCCCAGTACGTTGTCGCTTTGCTCAGACGTAGGAAATCAAATTTCATATCCGACTCTTCCTGCACACTTTCATATTCTGCCTGCTTCTTTTCCAGATTAGATATCGTTCCTGTGATGATCAATTTCTCTTTTGCCCTTGTATAGGCAACATAGAGAACTCGGAGTTCTTCTCCAAGCGAATCCAGTTTTTCTTCCTGCCGGATCGTTTTCTTTAACAGGCTCGCCCGCTTCGTCCGCTGCTTCAGGTCTACAACTTCCAGACCCACACCGAATTTAGAATTCAAAACAACACGGCTGTTAATATCCTGCATGTTAAATCGTTTCCCCATACCGGCTACAAATACAACTGGAAATTCCAGTCCTTTACTTTTATGGATTGTCATAAGACGTACAGTATCTGCCTGCTCTTCCTCGACATTCGCCTCTCCATAATCCACTTCATATTTCTGCAGCTGTTCCATATAGCGCACAAAATGAAACAGCCCTTTGTAACTGGTGCTTTCAAAAGCTTTCGCCTTTTCCATCAGCATATCAATATTGGCTTTTCTCTGGATACCTCCCGGCATTGCTGACATATACATTGCATATCCGGTATCATCCAACACACGCTGTAATAATTCATGCATCGGTGTATACGGCACGATCTCACGAATTTTCTCCATCACCGAAAAGCAGTTTTCCAGTTTGTCTCTAAGCTCTTCTTCCGTTCCTTCTGCTCGGTATCTGCGCACTGTTTCATAAAATGGTTCTTCCGGACATGAGCTACGAATCAGTGCAAGCTCTTTTGCACTGCATCCACCGATTGGTGACGTCAACACTGCCGTCAGTGGCAGATCCTGTCTTGCATTATCCAGCACACGCAGATAGTCCAACAGTACTCCGATCTCCTGTGTGGCAAAATATCCTTCTTTTGTTCCCGCAAACGCCGGGATTCCTTCCTGCCCGAGGATTTCCACAAATACATCTGAAAATCCTCTCGAACTTCTTGTCAGGATCACAATATCGCGGTACTGAAGCGGGCGAAGTTTTCCACTCTCTTTATCTGTCACGCGGAAGTTATCCTCCATCATGGAACGGATTTTCCCCGCAATTGCTCTTGCTTCTATCTCCCTTTCATTGATCCCTTTTACTTTCTTATGATCATTGTCGCGAATATCAGTATCGACAACAAGCACTTCCGTCGCATTTTCTCCGGTCTTTTTATAGTCAGCTCCTACATTTAGCGCTGCATCGTCGTCATAGTCGATCCCTCCTAAATTTTCCGTCATAATCTGACGGAAAATAAAATTCACACTGTCCAACACTTCCTTACGGCTTCGGAAATTCTTATGCAGATCGATCCGCTGTTTTTTACTTTCGTATTTATTGTATGTATTATATTTATCCATGAAAATCTCCGGTCTGGACAGACGGAAACGATAAATACTCTGCTTTACATCACCAACCATGAAAATATTATACTTATCTTCCCATATTGTAGAAACACTTGTAAGAAGCGCTTCCTGGATTAGATTGCTGTCCTGGTATTCATCGATCATGATTTCCACAAACTGTCTCTGGTACTCTTTTGCGATCGATGACGGCACAAGTCTGCCATCCTTTTCTTCTGTCAGAATCTGCAGGGCATACTGCTCCATATCGGAAAAATCAATCATATTTTTGCTTCGTTTTTTCTCTTCAAAGCGATCTGCAAATTTGCATACCAGATCTGCCAGTTCTTCCATCATCGGCGCACTGGCATTTAAGTCTTCCAGCAATTTAAAAGACGGTGCATAGAAGAACTGCTCTTTCATTTCTTTTATGATCTTCTTTGCCGTATCTCTTAAATATTTTACCTGGTTTGCTTTATTCTCAGATACGTTTTCATCTCTGTTGCCCGGAAGCCTTGTCCATTTATAATCCTTGTCCAGCACCGTTGACATCTCAAGAAATGTATCTTTTGATCTTAAACTTTGAATCAACTGCGAATCATTTACCAGCGCCGTCTCATACATATATGGTCCATCAGCTTCTCCGGTACAGATCTTCATTGCCTGCCGAATTTTATTCGCCGCATCCTTAAGATAACGGCTCACCTGATCTTTGATGACACGGATAAATTCTGTCTCTTCCAGTGCATCAAAATCTTTAACCCGGTAGCTTTCTGCACAGTCATGTATCCATTTTTTTGCATCCGGATAACTTCTGGAATATTCGTATATTTTAAGGATCAGTTCTTCGATCTTCTTATCATTCTTTCCATCTCCATATGCAGTCGTAAAATCCAGGAAACGCTGTCTCCCCTCTGTGTATTCTTCTTCCAGCACTTCTCCGAGCACATCATGACACAAAAGCTTAAGCTCCCCTTCCTCTCCGATCCGGAATCCCGGATCCAGATGGATTGCATAAAAATGATCCTTGATCACAGACAGGCAGAAGCTGTGGATTGTCGTAATACGTGCATTATGAATCAGTGTTGCCTGCCGTTTCAGATGTTCATTATCCGGCTCTTCTTCCAATTTCTGCTCTATGGCCACACGGATTCTTTCTTTCATCTCCGCTGCCGCCGCCTCTGTAAATGTCACAACAAGTAGCTGGTCTACATCGATCGGCGGCTCATCTTTCGTCAGCATTGTTATGATCCGTTCTACCAGAACTGCCGTTTTCCCGGAGCCTGCTGCCGCCGACACAAGTATATTCCGGTTACGCAAATCAATTACTTTCTGTTGTTCCGGCGTCCATGTCACACCCATTACTGCTCCTCCTTGCTGTTCTTTTCTTTATCTGGCTGTTCTTCTTTCTCTGCCATTCCAGTTTTTTTAGATTTTTCCGGCTGTTTTAAACCAGTCCCGACTTCTGCTGTCATCTTCTGGATTGCTTCTTCTTTTGATAATTTTTCCAGATTCCGATAATGATAACCCGGAACTTTCAGATCAAATCCGCAAATGTGCCGATATTTACAATAGTCACATCCTGTCTCCGTTCCCTGACGGTACGGCAGAGCAGCAACTTCACCATCTGCAATTTTCTGATGGATCTCTTCCACTTTCTTCTGGGCATATCGCATCAATGTATCAAAATCTGTCTCTGAAGCCACTTTGGATGTTTTGGAAAGCGATCCCGATTTTGTATATTTAACCGGAACTGCAACAGAATCACCAGACTGTATTTTCTGTAAATGTTTAAGATTCTCACCGGACAGATTGACCAGACCATCCGGACGGAGTACTTTTAACATCTCCTTTTCCATCTGTTCTTTCTTTTCTTCTTCCGTTCCACGCAGGACTTCATCCATGACTTTTCCATCCAGAAGCGGATCCTGAATACGGTAATAAAATACGCCCGATGGTACAATCTCTTTTCCCGGATGTCTTTTCTCTTCTCTTTCCACTGCCGCCTTTATATAAACCATCAGCTGAAGCTGCAATCCCTGATACAGCGAAACTACATCAAATTCTTTGCTGCCGGTTTTATAGTCCATAACTTTCACATAAACTTTATCCTCATCCTCACAGGTATCGACACGGTCAATTTTACCATTTGTAAAGCGGACTTCATATGCAGAAGGCGCAAAATCCCCCTGTGCAAGCTGTTCTGTCAGTGCCCAGATCGTGCGTTCCAGCATTCTCTTCATACGCTCTACAAGATATTCGTTCCGCGATGAACTGTAGAGAACCGAATTGCCATAGTCTGTAATTGCCTCATCCACCGACTCATCAATATATTGCTTTCTTATTTTATTTTCAACTTCTGTCCAGCTCTCTCCGGTGTGCTCCAGTTTTCTTGAGTACAGTTCCAGTGCACGGTGACACACATTTCCAAAATCCACAGACTGGAAATCATATTCCGGCCGTTCTTTCAGACGGAGCCCGTATGTCAGAAAATGTGCGAATGCGCAGATACTGAACCGCTCCATTCTCGATATACTATCTGTAAAATATTTTCCATATAACTTCTCTGCCACCTGTCTCGTAAGTCCATCCATCGGCATACGGTAATAGCCGGCTTCCAGTAAGCTTTCTACTGTCTGCTGCCATTCTGGATGTTTCTTATACCAGGTGTACAGTTCACACCAGAGTGGATCAAGTTCTCCATTACTTTCCTGCAGCCCCCGTATCAGACAGGTGATTCCCAGCTTCTCGGTAAATTCCCTCTCTGCGAAGCTTTTTTCTTCTTCCTCTATGATCTTCATGTCCGGATACATTTTTCTTAAATCTTGCATCAGATACGCCGGTCGCATATTTTTACCATCGGAAGATACCTTGCTATAGAATATATCCAGCTTTTCCGATGGTTTTGTAAGATTCATATAGAGATAATACTTCTGTACATATGCCCGCTCTTTTCCACCCGGAGCCAGAGCCAGCTTCTGGTTCTGGAACTGTTCCCTGTCCGGCTCTGACAACAGACCGGTACGCAGAAGATTTCCCGGAAGATGCAGATCATTTGCCCCGACAAAGAGAAGTGCACGGATGTCTTTCAGACGCGTACGCTCCATATCTCCGATCACAACCTGGTCAATACTTGGCGGGATGACACCGACACGTGCCTCTTCCAGCCCTGCATCCAGCAATTTGCAATATTCATTCAGGCTCACCTGTTCATCACCGAGAAGCTCGACAAATTTATCAATCAGTTCGATAACAATCCGATAAACCTGTGCATATTCTTTCGCAAGTGCCAGTTCACCATTCTCACGGAATTTTTGCTCCTGCTCTGCGATCCGCTCCTGCAACTGCTCCTGCACCATAAATTCATACAATGCCATTGTAATATCTTTGACAGTTTTCCTCCGCTGCTTTAATACAAAGACGAAATTATCTACTTTTTCTACGAATCTGGTGCGGTAATGGTTCAGTCGTTCCAGATCCTCTTCTTTCATATCTTTTAATCTGCGGATCCATTTCTCCTGCCACCGTTTATAGCCTTTGATTCCCATACCGATGACATAATTTTCCAGTTCGTCCACTTCATCATGGGTAAATCCCGCCAGATTCGTACGCAGAAAACGAAATACACTTTCATATGTAAAATTCTGTTCTGCCATTCCAAGGAGACTTCGTATATACTCTACGAATGAATTTAACAGGATACTTCTCTTGTGATCCATAAATACCGGGATCTCATACAGCGCAAATGCCTGTTCCAGCGCCTCGGCATACATCTCCATATCGCTGACGATCACAGCAATCTCACGGCAGCGATATCCATTCTCCCGCATATAAGCGCGCACCTGCTGCGCCGCCGCAAGTGCTTCTTCCCCCGGCTCTCTCGCCACATGGATCTTAACCGCATCCTGCTCTCCTTCATAAGTTTCTTTCCGATAGCGGAAAAGATTTCTTTCCAGAAATGCAAGTGCCGGATTATCACGGAAACGATACGGAATCTTATCAAACAGCTCCATGGACTCTTCGATCTTGATCTGATTTTCTTTCGCCAGCTGTATCATGGATGTAACCATATGTTTACTAAGCGCAAATAACTGATATGGATGTTCATAGCGGTACGGATCTTCCGCCGGATCGATCGTTACAGTGATCATAACTTTCCGACAATGCTTCATCAGTTCTCCAAGCAAGCGGTTCTGTACCGGTGTAAATCCGGTAAATCCATCCAAAACGATCGTACTGTTTTTTAATATTTCCGATTTACATACGACACGGCTTAATACGTCCAACAGTTCTTCCTTGGAAATATACCGTTCTTTCAGATAGTCCTGAAACCCGCGGTATAGAACTTTCATATCTGCCAGCTTATAATACAGTCTTGACTCTCTGCCGGCATTTTCCATCACACGGTCAATCTCTTCTTCCCCGATATCATACTGTGCAAATTCCGACAGCACCGATTTGACTTCACTAATATATCCAAGCTTGCGAATGTTGCCGCGGAGCATCTGTAATTCATTTTCATGATTGCCTGCAATCTTACGCAGGATCAGATTTTTTCCCTCATCATCCAGCACCGGCAGTGTACCGGCTCCTGTCTCTTCAAATATACGGTATGCAAGACGCACAAAACTTAATACATCGATGTTCATGATTGCGTGTCTGTCATGCATCGTCACAAGATCTTTTTGCGTCTGCATCGTAAACTGCTCCGGTACAAGAACAATAAAATTCTCCTCCGGATGCGCTTTCGACTCAGCGATCACATTCTTATATAATTGATAAGTTTTTCCGGACCCCGATGGTCCCAATACAAATTTTAAAGGCATAGGTTTTCCTCCTATGCCTTAGTATATCTTATTAGATGGTACAAATCTACCCCACACATTTTTATAAAGCTCTTAACTTCTCTGCAAATTCATTGCTCAGAGTCATCTTCGCAACATAGAAAACATCTCCTGTCATATAGACATTCCAATCATCTTCTACTTCTACCTGTAATTCTCCACCCGGCATATGCACGATCACTTTGCTGTTCGTCATGCCCAGTTTGTATGCAACTCCGGCTGCCGCACACGCTCCTGTTCCGGATGCAAGTGTGTAACCTGCGCCTCGCTCAAAGATTTCAATCGCAATATTTTCTTTGTCGATCACTTTCATAATCTGTGTATTAATACGATTTGGAAAATATCTTGCGATCTCTGCATAGTCACCAATCTTCGTAACAAGTGGTTTGGAGATCTCGCGCATCGGAATTACACAGTGCGGATTACCGATATTTACACAGGTAACCGGATATAACGTACGTCCGAATACCATATCTTCATTAATGACTTCTCTTCGTTCTCCAGTTACCGGAATATCATCACTCCAGAATGAAAGTTTTCCCATGGAAACGCGAAGTCTGCTACCATCTTCATTTAAAAATGTTACTTCAACCGGTCCGTTTCCTGTATATAATTTAAAATTCTTTTTCTGTACATAACTTGCATCTTTGAGATATTTTGCAAAAATACGGACACCATTTCCACTCGTCTCGGATTCGCTTCCGTCTGGATTCCATACTTTCACATACATTCCGTCTTCTTTTAAAATCGGTCCCTCAAGAACTCCATCAGAGCCAAGTCCCGCATTTCTGTCACAGATCCTCCGGACATTTCTTTCATTTAATTCCAGCTCATTTTTATTTGGATCAAATACAACATAATCATTTCCAAGTCCATGATAACGCTCTAATACAACTTTCATAACATACCTCCGGTTTGCAGAAATCTTGTGATTTCTTTTTCTCATAGCTTCTGTACTCATCATAGCAGGCATGATTTTCCTTTTCAACGCAAATATTGCTATTTGCATTGCAAATCGTGCTATTTTATTCTATGATATAAGAAAAAACGACAAAAGGAGCATTTCTCCATGGACACATATATGAAAAAAGGCTATCTGAACAGTGAATTCCGGCTTTTTCACCTGACGGACCGTGAGACGAAGGAAGTCGAATACCATTATCATGACTTTAACAAGATCACGATTTTTATTAAAGGAAAGGTCAACTATATGATTGAAGGAAAATCCTATGATTTAAAACCTTATGATATCGTTCTAGTCAATCATAATGATATTCATAGACTCGAAGTGGATAATTCGGTTCTTTATGAACGTATTATTGTTTATATTGCACCGGGATTTATCCAAGCTTATAAAAATAAGGATTATGATCTGAGTTTCTGTTTTCAGCGTGCCGCAAAAGAACATTCTAACGTGCTTCGTATTCCATCACTCGAAAAAAGCTCTCTTTTCCGCTCCATTACCCGGCTGGAGAAATCTTTCTCTGATGATAGTTATGCTTCTGGTCTGTACCGGCAGGTATTATTTCTGGAATTTATGATCCACTTAAACCGTGCCGCCCTGAAAAACAGGCTGGAATTTATTGATACAGATAACTGCAATGCAAAGATTATCCATATTCTTGACTACATTAATAATCATCTGAGTGAAAATTTGAATATTGATATTCTTGCTGAACATTTTTATATCAGCAAATATTATATGATGAGACAGTTCAAGCAGGAAACCGGTTATACCATCGGGAATTACATTGCCCAGAAACGGCTCCTGCTCGCAAAAGAAATGCTCCTGTCCGGCACTCCTGCCGCACAGGTATGTTATGACTGCGGTTATCACGACTATTCCACGTTCCAGCGTGCATACCGCAAATTATTTTCTGAATCTCCGAGTCAGACAGTGACCCTCGAGTAAAGTTCTGCCGGGACATAGGCTCTTACAAAGATACCATCCTCCTGATACTTCTCTTCCAGCAGCTCTCCGTACTTGCGGATGAGCTGGATCTTTGCCGCATCCCGGTACTCATACAGGCATTCAAGAAATACTTTCTGCTCTCTTAACACCGCTTCCATCGTATCTGTCAGGTCGGTAAGTCCGGCTCCTGTCTTTGCTGAAATTTTAACCGTATAATCTGCTTTAAAATCCCGGATCAACGGTGCATCTTCTAACTTGTCCTGTTTATTGAACGCCGTGATGATCGCTTTGTCTTTTACACCAAGATTCGATAATGTCTCATACACGGTGTACATCTGACTGTCCATCTGTGGACTGGATGTATCTACTACATGCAGGATTACATCCGCATATTTTGCTTCTTCCAGTGTACTCTTAAATGCTTCGATCAGATGATGTGGAAGTTTTTTAATAAATCCGACTGTATCTGTCAGAAGTACTTCCTGACCTCCCGGCAATTTTAAACCTCTTGTTGTCGGGTCTAATGTTGCAAACAGCTTATCTTCCGCCAGAATATCCGCTCCCGTTAACCGGTTAAGAAGTGTAGACTTTCCGGCATTCGTATATCCAACGATTGCAACTACCGGCACATAACTTTTGCTTCTCTGCTCTCTTGTCACTTCACGGTGGCGTTTTACTTCTTTTAATTCCCGGTTCAATGCTGCAATCCGGCTTTTAATGAGACGTCTGTCCATCTCCAGTTTCTTCTCTCCCGGTCCTCTCGTTCCGATACCGCCGCCAAGTCTTGACATTGCCGTACCAAATCCGGTCAGCCTTGTCTGCCGGTACTTTAACTGTGCCAGTTCTACCTGAATCTTACCTTCACTTGTAGAAGCTCTGGCTGCAAATATATCCAATATAAGAAGTGTACGATCCATCACCTTCACATTCAGTTCATCCTGCAGATTCTTCATCTGTGCCGGTGAAAGTTCGTCATCACAAATAATACCTGTTGCTTCCAGTTCCCATAACAGGTCTTTGATCTCTTCTATCTTTCCTTTCCCAACATAAGTCCCCGGATGCACCTGCTCTCGGTTCTGGATCACACGACCGACCGTTTCTGCACCTGCTGTGGTTGCCAGTTCAGAGAGTTCCGAAAGCGAATCTTCCATGCTTTCTTCTCCCGGAAGTTCCACTCCTACCAGGATCACTCTCTCTTTATCCTGTTTTAATTCTATCATACGAAACCTCTATTTTATCTGGTTCTATAACTGATTATCTTGTTTCCAGAAATTCCACTTCTTTTTTTGCTGTTTCATCATCCGGATATTTTTCCAGATATTCATTCAGTTTTGACTTTGCTTTTTCCCAGTTCTGCATCTTCTCATAGGAAACAATAACATTGTATTCCATTTCCTTTTTCAACTCATCTGAACTTCCGGATGCTGCCAGACCTTTCTCATAATAGGAAAGTGCACTCTTTCCATCATCAAGTTTCAGTGCACAGCCACCCATCAAATTATAAAGTGTGGCATTTTCTTTTGTTCCTGCTTTAACTGCATTTTTAAATGCTTTTAATGCAGCCTTATATTCCTTCTGCTCCCAGCAGGCAATTCCGATTCCACGGTATGCATCTGCTGTATTCTTGTCCTGTTTCACTGCTTCTTTGAAGCTTGCTTCTGCCTGTTTATATTCTTTGGACTCTAACTGGCTGACACCCTCTTTGTAAGGATTGCCGGAACATCCTGCCAGCGCAAGTCCCATACTTGCTGTCAATATCACTGCTGCCAATCTCTTCATTATGATCTGTCTCCTTTTGCTTTCCTACATGTTTATATGCAAATAGTGATTCTCTCTCAAAATATATTCCACAGTCTATGCATAATATTTCACGACATAGACTGCGTTCATAATCGCTGCAAATACAACGCCGACTTCTGCAACGATCGCTTCCCACATTCCAAAGTATCCAACCAGTGCAAGCAGTACAATGATCACTTTCACTGCAATCGCAAAAGCAATATTCTGGTTTACTACCCGGAGTGTTTCTTTGGAAATTTTGATCGCATCTACGATTTTCGGCAATTCATCTTCCAGTAAAATAATATCTGCCGCCTCAATTGCCAGCGCAGAACCTAACGCTCCCATCGCGATTCCGATATCTGCACGTGCCAGTACCGGGGCATCATTTACACCGTCTCCGACACAGACCAATTTCTCCATATCATCCTGGATCGTCAGGAAATCTTCCAGCTGCTCTAATTTGTCTGAAGGCATCAGATCTGTATATGCATAATCCATCTTCAGTTCTTTTGCCACCGCATATCCTGCGCTCCTTGTATCACCAGTCAGCATAACAAGCACAGCTTTACACTTATCTTTCAGATATTTCATCGTCCACTTCGCACGATATTTAATCGCATCTTCAATGATGATCGCACCCATATATTCTGTTCCCACGCTGACATAGACAACCGTTCCTGTACTATCAAATTCATCTACTTCAATATCATATTTTTCCATCAGCCGGAAGTTTCCGACATGGATTCGCTTTCCATCATAATCTCCGGAAAGACCATATCCCGGAATCTGCTTAATATTGGATACGAGATCTTTGTCAATCTCGCCATCATAGGCATTCAGGAGTGACTGTGCGATCGGATGATTGGAATAGCTTTCCACATGCGCCGCAATCTTTAAAAGTTCCTCTTCTGTTCCCTGCTCTGCGTAAATCTCCTGAACCGAAAATTCTCCTTCTGTCAGTGTTCCTGTCTTATCAAATACAAATGTATCTGCCTTGGAAAGGTCTTCCAGATAGTTGGCTCCTTTGATTACGATTCCCTGTCTTGCCGCCGATGCAATTCCTCCTAAGAACGCGATTGGAATCGACATTACAAGTGCTGTCGGGCATGCCACGATCAGGAAAATAAGTCCTCTGTAAATCCATATATTCCAGTTATGATAAGAAAATGTAAGCGGCGGATAGATCATAACAAAGAGTGCTAACAGCACCATTGCCGGTGTGTATATTCTTGAAAATCTGGAAACAAAACTTTCGCTCTCGGATTCCTTATTCTGTGCTTCCTCTACCAGTTCCATGATCTGTGCGACTGTCGAATCACGATATACTTTCAGAACCTTTGCCTCTACTGCACCGCTTAAGTTAATACATCCACTGTAGATCTTATTTCCTTCAGAAACTCTTCTTGGCATAGACTCACCGGTAACCGCTTTCATGTCAAGAAGCGTAGATCCAGCTTCTACTATTCCATCAACCGGCACACGTTCTCCCGGCTTGATCACAATGATATCTCCAACCTGAAGATCGATCGGATCGATCTGTTCTTCTCCGCCATCTGTCTTACGGATCGCAAATGCCGGACGAATATCAATCATCTCTTCAATGGATCGTTTGGCATTGTCTGTGGAATATGCTTCAAAAATAACTCCCAGCTCAAAAAGGATCATGACAAGTACACCTTCTGTATATCTTCCAATACCGAAAGCTCCGATCGTCGCAACCGTCGTCAGCGTATATTCTGTTAAAAATTTCAGTTCCAGAATCCTGTCTCGAAGTTTTTTAAATACATCAAAACCAACGATCAGATATGCGATCAGAAACCAGACGAATTTAATCTCATCTTCTATCGTAAAATTCGATGTCACAATAACAGCCGCCAGATAAATAACAACGCCGACTCCATATATCATACTTTGTTTTTTTAATTGCTCTGTCATATCATTTTCCCTTTTCTTTTTCCACTAAAAAGCCTGTAAAAACTACTCCATAATATGTTCCATTCCTTGGCTGATAATATTCTGAATATGCCCATCCGCAAGTGAATAATAAACTGTTTTTCCTTCTCTTCTGTTCTTCACCAGCTTCATCTGCTTTAATACACGAAGCTGATGTGAAATCGCCGACTGCGTCATCCCCAGCATCTCTGCCAGGTCACACACACACATCTCTGATCGGAGCAGCACGCATAAGATCTTGATTCTTGTTGCATCTCCGAATACTTTATAAAAATCCGCCAGTTCATTCAGCAATTCTTCCGCCGGCATCTTCTCTTTTACTGCCTCTATAATCTGGTTGTGTACGCATGTAACGTCACAGCATTCTACTTCTGTCTTCTTCATGGTCTGTCCTCCCATCGATTCAAGAGATCCATAACCTATGAAAATATGAACCATCTCTCATCTGATATATTATGCCAAAACAAAACCGGCATTTCAACTGTTTGCAGCAAAATACACGGAAAATTAAGAAAATTGTAACGATTTATATTCGTAAGAAGGCTCTCACTGCCGCTAACAGCAGTGAGAGCCTTCTTCTCTTCTAGCATCAACATTCTCCTATCACTTCTTCCGCCTACTCAATCTGCCAGTCAATTGGCTCGATCCCATGTTCCTTCAGGAAATCATTCGTCTGGCTGAACGGCTTGCTCCCGAAGAATCCACGATATGCCGACAGCGGACTCGGATGCGGTGCCTTTAAGATCAGGTGCTTCGGATTATCAAGCATTCTGGCTTTCCGCTGTGCCGGAGCGCCCCATAAAATAAATACAATCGGACGATCCTGACTGTTAAGCGCCATGATCGCCGCATCGGTAAATTCTTCCCAGCCGATCCCGCGATGGGAATTTGCCTGATGTGCGCGCACAGTCAGTACTGTATTCAGCATAAGTACGCCTTGCTCTGCCCACTTCGTAAGGCATCCGTGATTTGGAATTGTGCATCCAAGATCATCGTGCAGTTCTTTATAAATATTCACCAGTGACGGTGGTACTTCCACACCTTTTTTCACCGAAAAGCAAAGTCCATGTGCCTGTCCGTTGTTATGATACGGATCCTGCCCAAGAATTACAACCTTTACCTTACTGAGCGGTGTCAGATGAAATGCATTGAAAATATCATCTGCCGGCGGAAAGATAAGCCTCGTCCGATATTCTTCATTCACTTTATTAAATAATTCTTTATAATAAGGTTTCTTAAATTCCCCTTTTAACGCATCTAACCAGTCATTGTTAATCGCAGACATACTCTTTTCCTTCTTTTCTCTTACTGCTATATGGCAGTTTCATTTCTTATGTATTTTCCTATATATTATTCAATATCATCTGTCCGGCTCCTGTGCCTACAAACGCACGGATACGCCTTTCTCTCGCAGATACTGTTTTACTTCTTTGATCTCCAGTTCTTTATAATGGAACAATGAAGCCGCCAGTGCTGCATCTGCCTTTCCATCCGTCAGTGCTTCATAGAAATGTTCCAGCGTTCCGGCTCCACCGGATGCGATTACCGGAATATTTACCGCTTCCGCAATGGCTCTTGTAAGTGCCAGATCATATCCCGCTTTTGTTCCGTCGCAATCCATGCTTGTCAACAGGATTTCTCCTGCTCCAAGGCTTTCTACCTTGCGTGCCCATTCCAGCGCATCAATGCCGACATCTATACGTCCGCCATTTTTGTATATATTCCAGCCACTTCCATCTGCCCGCTTCTTTGCATCAATTGCAACAACTACACACTGACTTCCGAACTTGTCTGCCGCTTCAGAAATGAGATTCGGTGTATTGATTGCCGAAGAATTGATGGAAATCTTGTCTGCTCCCTCGCGCAGAAGTGCCTTAAAATCGTCCACGGTACGGATTCCACCACCAACTGTAAATGGAATAAATACATTCTCAGCGACTTTTCGCACCATATCTATGACCGTTCCACGATTATCGGAAGATGCCGTAATATCCAGAAATACCAGTTCATCTGCTCCAGCCTGATCATACGCTTTCGCAATCTCAACCGGATCTCCGGCATCTTTCAAATCTACAAAATTCACACCTTTTACTACCCGACCGTTATTTACATCCAGACATGGAATAATTCTCTTTGTATGCATCTAAACTACCTCCGCTTATAATTCCACAAAATTTTTCAGAATCTGAAGTCCGATATCACTGCTCTTCTCCGGATGGAACTGACATGCAAATACATTGCCTTTTTCCACCGATGCATGAATATGTGTGCTGTATTCGGTTGTTGCAGTTACAATATCTTCCTCAGCCGCCTTCAGGTAATAAGAATGTACAAAATATACATATGGATGTTCCGGAAGATTTTTGAACAGTCTTCCATCATTCTGAAAATCCAGGGAATTCCAACCCATATGCGGTATCTTAAGTCCCGGGTGATCCGGAATTCTTAAAATCTCACCTTTCAAAATGCCAAGTCCTTCCACTCCAGGTGTCTCATCACTTCGTTCAAACAAGAGCTGCAAGCCAAGACAGATTCCGAGAAACGGCGTTCCTCTCTCCACTACTTCATGGATCACCGACTCCAGTCCGTACTGATGAATCTTTCCCATTGCATCACCAAAGGCTCCCACACCCGGAAGAATAACTTTGTCTGCTGTAAGAATCCGTTCTTTATCTCTTGTAATGCAGACATCCTGTCCCAGACGGATCATTGCCTTCTCTACACTTTTAATATTACCGGCATCATAATCAATAATTGCTATCATATGTTTTTACTCCTAATCAGTACGTTTTACCATTTTATCACTTTGCCACGTTAAAATAATAGCACATCCCTTATAGCTTGTCGATATGAAACTTTCCTACTTCCGATCCAGTGTAAACCAGAATTCCACGCCATTTTCATAATTCTTCACACCATACTCCTGATGGAAGGATTCCATGATCGCTTTTACAATAGAAAGACCGATTCCATTACCACCATACTCTCTTGTATGCGCCTTATCCACTTTATAAAATTTATCCCAGATATGGTTAAGATCTTCTTCCGGGATCGGCGATCCTGTGTTAAACACTGTTACTTTCGCTCTGCTTTCCTCCATATAAATCTTTACTTCCACAATCTTCTCTCCGTTCAGATGGTGGAAAGCATTGCTCATATAATTACGAATTACCTGTTCTACTTTGAATTCATCTGCCCATACATAGACCGGTTCATCTCGCCGGAAGTTCACCGTAGCATTACCCTGCTGTGCCATGATATCCATACTCTGGATCACGCCTCTGATTACTGCTGTCAAATCAAAACGTTCAAAAGTAATATCCTCATCGCCAAATTCCAGCTGGTTAAGCGTCAGCAGATTACGAACCATATTATTCATCTTGCTAGCTTCGTCAATAATCACATCACAGTAAAAATCCATGCTTTCCGGATCGCTGGTCACGCCGTCCTTCAATCCTTCGGCATATCCCTGTATCAACGCCAGCGGCGTCTTTAATTCATGGGATACATTTCCCAGAAAATCATTACGCATCTGTTCCAGTTTTTCTTTCTGTTCAATGTCTTTCTGCAAATTATTATTAGCACTCTTTAAGTCCGAAATCGAGCGTTCCAGTTTCCACGACATCTGGTTGAAATTCTCGCCCAGTTCCGCGATCTCACTCGGTCCTCCTCCGGTATACTTCGCTTCAAAATCCTGATTTGCCATCTTCTCTGATAATGTAGCCAGTTCTCTTACAGGCGCCGTCAGACGCTTTGAGAAAAACCATACAAGAATTGCGCAGATAATAAGCGCAGCAGCTCCGATGTAAAGGAGAAACCGATTCGATAGCTGTACGCTTTCTTTGATACTCTCCAATGGACTCCGGATCAGGAAAGTCTCACCGTCTGAGAATGTTCCCCACATTTCAATATACTCGGTCTGCGTCCACGGCTCTTTTGTCTGCCGGATCTGATAATTCTTTTTCTTTAAAAGAACTTTGCCATTTTTCTGTGCCTGATTAAGAAGGTATCCCATCAGCTGCTTCCGGAGCAGATCTTTATCATGTACATTCGTTATAATACTCACATCATCCGAATCGGAATTCCTGTTATCCAACACCAGAAATGATATATTATTCTTTTCTGCCATTTTCTGAATACGGTTAGATACCGTATTGTCTGTAATGTTGTCTTTTTTTATCGCCGTACGAAGTTCCTTGTACATTTTGATAAATTCAGTCTGCTTATTTCTTACATAATAAGGTTCCAGGAAACGTACATTTGTGATCCACATTGCGCCAATCATACAAACGATCATGCATATAAATACAGCAATCATCTGCCTTTTAATCGACTGTTTTTTCATCTATTCCACCTCGAATTTGTAGCCCATACCCCAGATGGTTTTGATATAATTGCCTTTGTCGCCTAATTTATTCCGAAGTTTCTTTACATGCGTATCAATCGTTCTTGCATCTCCGAAATAATCATAATTCCACACATTGTTCAGGATTTTCTCTCTGGACAACGCAATTCCCTGATTTTCTACAAAATAAGTAAGTAATTCAAATTCTTTGAAACTCAGGTCGATCTCTTTGCCATCGATCTTGACCATATGTGCCGATTTGTCAATCTCAATTCCGCCTGCATCCATTACAGAAGAAGCATCTATGCCATGTGTTCTGCGAAGTACCGCTTCTACACGGGCAACGAGGATCTTCGGGCTGAACGGTTTGGAAATATATTCATCAATCCCGAGATCAAATCCCTGCAGTTCATCCCGCTCTTCCGATCTTGCTGTCAGCATAATAATCGGCACTTTGGAACTCTGTCTTACTTCCCGGCATACCTGCCATCCATCCATCTTCGGCATCATCACATCCAGAATAATCAGAGCAATCTCTTTCTCTTCATAGAAAATCTCCATCGCTTCCATTCCGTCTCCGGCTTCAAGTACTTCAAATCCTTCTCTTTCAAGAAAGTCTTTTACAAGCTTCCTCATCCTGCTCTCATCATCTACTACCAGTATTTTGATCTTATCCATCAAAAACCCTCCTTCTTTGTATCTTATACTACCAAAAAAGTTTGTCTGTTCTGTGAATTAATCTTCCTGTATTCCAAGGATCTCCGCAAGTACTTCAATAATGATCTCATTCGTGCAGGACTTGATATATCCCATCATATGAAGAGAAATCTCATCCTGTTTCTGTGCCTCTGAAAGAGAATCATCATGCTTCGTCTGATCGATAAGCTGGATGAGCTGCGGTGTCAGATCTTCGTAAGTATCCAGCGTCTTCTGTGTTACCATTTTCCGTAAATCTTCTTTTTTTACCGGTACCATTCGTGTTCCTCCCTTTCGTGCACTATACGCGAAGATTCCGCACTTTGAAATCTCTCTGCGCTTCTCTCTTCTGGTCTTTCTTCGCAATATCCTGTCGTTTGTCGTACAGTTTCTTACCTTTGGCAAGACCGATTTCTACTTTTACAAGACTGCCTTTGAAATAAACTTTGAGCGGCACGATCGCCATTCCTTTTTCTTTTGTCTTACCGATCAGTTTATTGATCTCTGATTTGTGCATCAGAAGTTTCCGTACACGAAGCGGATCTTTATTAAAAATATTTCCCTTCTCATATGGACTGATATGCATGCCGTAAATAAACACTTCTCCGTTTTCAATACGGATAAAGGATTCTTTGATACTGCATTTTCCCATACGCAGGGACTTTACTTCTGTTCCATGAAGCGCAATTCCTGTTTCAAAATTCTCTAATATAAAATAATCATGGTATGCTTTTTTATTATTGGCAATCATCTTGCCATTTGCCTTAGCCATCCTGTTTTTCCCCTTCCCTTGCAAATTTGAAATCGATTGTCCGTAAGAATCTGTCTGTATCCAGTACACAGATTCTCACACGCTGTCCAAGCTTATAAGTCTTTCCTGTATGCATGCCGACCATCTCATGCCGTTCTTCATAATACTCATAATGATCGTCTGTCATGTTTACGACATGTACCAATCCCTCTATCGTATTCTCCAGTTCTACATATACGCCCCACTTCGTAATACCGGAAACCACGCCATCAAAGTATTCACCGCTATGTTTTTCCATGTATTCCGTCTTTTTCAGCTTGACCGTCTCACGCTCTGCCTCTTCTGCTCTTCTCTCCATCTCACTAGACTGTTTTGTCACTTCTTCAAGGATTGCTTCATAATGCGCACGTTTTTCCGGTGTCATCCTGCCTCTTAAATTATCCTTGATGATCCTATGGATCTGAAGATCCGGATATCTCCTTATCGGTGACGTGAAATGGGTATAATAGGAAGCTGCTAGCCCGAAATGTCCGGCATTTTCCGGTGTATATTTTGCCTGTTTCATAGACCTTAATGCCAGACGGCTGATCATTGGCTCTTCCGGTGTGCCTTCAACTTTGCCAAGCAATTTTTGTATTTCTTTTGGTCGAATTTCATTTACGCCAAGATGCATGGAATATCCAAAATTATTGATAAACAGCGCAAGTGCCTGCATCTTTTCCTCATCCGGTGCTTCGTGCACACGGTATACAAATGGCAGCTCCTGCCAGTAATAGTCTTCTGCCACTGTTTCATTTGCCAGCAGCATGAAATCCTCAATCAGCTTCGTAGCCACATTTCTCTCATATGCACGAATCTCAACCGGTCTGCCTTTTTCATCCAGAATTACTTTTGCTTCCGGAAAATCAAAATCAATCGCTCCACGCTGTTTTCTGTGTGCTCTTAAGATTCCCGATAACGTTTCCATCTGTCTGAACATCGGGACCAGTTCTTCGTATTTTCTGCACTCTTCCTCGTCCTCTTCTGTCAGGATCTTATTTACACTGGTATAACTCATTCTCCGGTCTACATGGATCACCGTCTCAGTGATTTCGTGATCAATCACAACACCCTTCGGGCTGACTGTCATAATACAGCTCAGTGCCAGTCTGTCTTCTCCTGCATTCAGCGAACAGATCCCATTGGACAATGTCTGTGGAAGCATCGGTATCACACGGTCTGCCAGATATACACTTGTTCCACGCTTCAAGGCTTCTCGATCCAGTGCACTGTTCTCCTGCACATAATTTGTCACATCTGCAATGTGAACGCCGAGAATATAATTCTCTCCTTCTTTTACAAGCGAAACTGCATCATCCAAATCTTTCGCATCTTCTCCGTCAATGGTAACCATCTGCCAGTTTCTTAAGTCCTTGCGCCCCACGCGGTCTGCCTCACTGACCGGCTTAGCCACGCGCTCTGCCTGGTTCAGCACTTTCTCCGGAAATTCTGTCGGCAGATTGTAGCCTTTGGCGATCGACAAAATATCTGTTCCCGGCTCATTTGCATAGCCAAGAACTTCTGTAATCTCTCCTTCCGGTTTATGTCTGTCATCCCCGTAGGAAGTAAGCTTCACGACAACCTTCTGTCCATCCAATGCACTTTTATCCTTTTCCGCCGGTACAAATATATCCTTTAATATCTTCAAATTATCCGGAAGCACAAATCCATAGCTTTTTCCTTTACGCTTATGATAAAGCCCTACGACGGTCTTAAGCTCATGCTCCAGAACTTTTGTGATCTTGCCTTCCTTACTTCGCCCCTGTGGAGAACGGATAATCGTAAACTCAACCACATCGCCGTCCAGCGCACCACCTGCATTCTCCTCAGCGATAAACGTATCGTCCGGATCGTCTTCTACTACAACAAAGCCGAAGCCACGCTGATTAGCACGGTATCTTCCTCTCAGTTTCTTCGCCTCTCCTTTGCAGTATTTCCCACGCTTGGAAAGATATATTTTTCCTTCTTCTTCCAGCTCTTCCAGAATCATACGAAGAGCATCTCTGTCCTCTTTTGCAACTTGCAGAAGGACTGCAAGTTCTTTAAATTTCATAGGTGTATACAAATCGTCACAGATCAGATCGTGCACAACCTTTTTTCTTTTTTCAAATGTTTTATCCACGTCTTACAAATCCTCCATAAATCCATTTAATATTAGAAAAAAGGCACTCCCATACAGGAGTGCCCTACCCATTCATTCTCATCATCTGCAATCTACGCAAATACTTTTAAATTCAACACTGCTGCCAGCACAATAAAAAGAATCGCAAGTATCTTCGTACCTCTTACAAGTGCTCCTTCCATAGAACGTCCCTTGTTCTGTCCCCAGTATGTGTCTGTTGACATACCTCCGATAGAACCAAGTCCCTGTGTCTTACCTTCCTGCATCAACACGATAGCTGATAATGCGATACAATCTATTGCAAATATAATCATTAAAATCGTTTTTAAAATATCCATCCCTTTACACCTCCTGCGGATAAACCATGTATATTTTATCATAGAGGCGGTAGATTCGCAAGCTTTATTTTCTGGTTTTCCTGTGATTAATTCCGCGTTTTTGTAGGATACTGTGCAATCTCTCCCAGCCGTTCCTCAATCCGCAGTAACTGGTTATATTTTTCTACCCGCTCCATTCTGCACGGTGCTCCGGTTTTAATCTGTCCTGCCTGAAATGCAACCGCAATATCTGCGATCATCGTATCCGCAGTTTCTCCTGATCGGTGTGATATGATTGTCTGATATCCGGCGCGCTTTGCCAGTTCAATCGCATCAAACGCTTCTGTTAGCGTCCCGATCTGATTTACTTTGATCAGAATCGCATTTGCAACTTTTTTCCTGATTCCTTTTTTCAGCCTCTTCGTATTTGTCACAAACAAGTCGTCCCCCACAAGCTGTGTATGAAGCCCAAGCCTTGTCGTAATCAGTTCCCAGCCATCCCAATCTTCTTCGTCCAGTGGATCTTCCAGCGATACAATCGGAAAACGTTCCAGAAGCTCTTCGTAATAATCAATGAGTTCCTCAGATGACCGGACGCAAGGTTTCCCCTGCATCTTTCCTTCTCCTTCAAATACATACTTCTGAAAAGTAGAATCATACAGTTCGCTCGCTGCCACATCCAGTGCAAACGTAATATGCTGTCCCGGTTCATATCCGGCACGCCGCACTGCTTTTTCCATCCATTCCAACACGGTCCCGGCATCCGGAAGATTCGGTGCAAACCCGCCTTCGTCACCGACCGCAGTGCTTAATCCTTCTTCTTTCAGGATCTTTTTCAGCATCTGATACACTTCCGCACACATCCTTAATCCTTCCTTATATGTCTCTGCTCCAGATGGTACGATCATAAATTCCTGGATATCGATCGTATTGTCGGCATGTTTTCCTCCATTCATAATATTCATCATCGGAACCGGAAGCATCTTCACATTTACACCGCCCAGATATGAATACAGCGGTATGCCAAGTGAATTTGCAGCCGCTCTTGCAACTGCCATGGATACTCCAAGCATTGCATTGGCTCCCAGATTGGATTTATCTTTCGTTCCGTCCAGTTTTTTCAGCATCTCATCGACTGCTGCCTGATCAAAAACATTCATCCCAATCACCGCCGGTGCAATTCTGGAATTTACATGGTCTACTGCCAGCTCCACTCCCATACCGCCGTATCGTTCTTTTGTATGTTTTATTCCCGGTTTCTTTTCCAGGTTCTTCTCCCTTTGCCTGCCATCCCTTAGTTCCACGACCTCATAACGCCCGGTCGATGCACCGGACGGCACAGACGCCCTGCCACAAAATTCATCCGCCGCAAGCACTTCTACTTCTACAGTCGGATTACCTCTGGAGTCCAGGATTTCTCTTGCGTACAAATCCGTGATCGGTAAATATTTGTACATGTTTTTTCCTCCTTACAGAGGATATTATGCACCGGTTTTACGTTTCTGATACACCCGGACGTGCATGAACTTTCCGTCGCACAAAATAAAAACAGATGACCTGAAGCACAATCGTTATCATCCATGATACCGGATAAGAAATAAATAAAATATCCAGTGAACGGTGGTTCGGGAAGATTCCAAAGATCCATACAATTCTCGTACCTACTGTTCCTATGATTGACAGGATCATCGGCACAGATGAATATCCCATACCACGAAGAGCTCCCGGAAGGAGATCCATGATGCCACACAGAAAATAAGTAAGTGTCGTATAAGTCAGAACTTCCATTCCACAACTGATAACCCGCGGATTCGTTGTATATATTTTCAGTACCTCCGGTCCGAAGAAATACATTCCACCGCCAAGAATCAGCATAACTGCAACCGATAAGATTATACAGTCAAACAGTACCCGATCCATTCTCTTCCATTTACCGACTCCGTAATTCTGGCTTGTAAAACTCATACATGCCTGTGTGATCGAGTTCGTTGACACATACAGGAATCCAAACAAATTGTTGGCTGCTGTATACCCTGCCATTGCAATTGAACCAAAAGAGTTTACCGAAGATTGTAATAATGCGTTGGAAAAATTAATAACTGTGCTCTGGATTCCCGCCGGCAGTCCTACCTGGAAAATCTGCTGCACATAGCAGCCACGGATCTTAAGATCTCTGAAACGTAACTGATAACTTGCCTGTGACCGTTGCAGACAGCGAAGCACAAGCGCACAGGAAATTCCCTGCGCAGTAACAGTTGCGATTGCCACTCCGGCAACGCCCAGATGAAAAGCAATAACGAGAAAAAGATTCAGACACGCATTGACAACACCTGATACGATCAGGAACAACAATGGCCGCTTTGTATCTCCGACTGCACGAAGGATCGCCGCACCATAGTTATACAGCATAAAAAATGGCATCCCGGCAAAATAAATCCGCATATATAAAGTGGACTGACCGATAACATCATCCGGTGTTCCCATAAGTTCCAACGCACCTCTGGCAAAAAAGATACCGACAAACAGCATTACTACACCGCTTATAAGCGCCAGCATAATCGCTGTATGTACCGTTTCCGACATTTCTTTATCTTTTTGTGCTGCATAGAATCTTGCTGCGAGCACATTTGCCCCAAGTGATATTCCGATAAATAAATTCGTAAAAATATTAATAAGTGCTGTTGTTGAACCGACAGCTGCCAGTGCCTGACTTCCGCTGAATCTTCCAACCACAATAATATCTACCGCATTAAACAAAAGCTGTAAGATTCCGGACAAAATTAACGGCACAGAAAAAGAAATCAATTTGTCCATAATGGTTCCATTGCACATATCAATTTCATATTTATTCTTTTTCAATTGATTCACCTCTCCTTTAGATTTTCAATTACTCATACCGCAATAAGTATAACACTTCTGTTTTACTTCTGTAAACCAGCATCACTTGTTCACACTTTAACCGGCCAGCACATGATCCAGCGGTGTATCTTCCCGAGGTGAAAATCATCTTTTTTTAAACACGTAACATTCCGGCAACACATTCCAGCAGAGTCAGAGACAGCATAACATTGATGATACGGAAATTACCGGAAAGCAGAGTTCCTTCTCCACTTCTTTGATCGCACTGGAAAGGCTGGGTTGTGAAATATGCAATTCCCGCGCGGCTTCACTGATCGAGCCTTTCTCTGCCACTGTAAGAATATATTTTAAATGTTGTAATGTCATATTATCCTTCCCTGCAGATTCCTACCACGCCAAATGCTCCCGGACCTCCGTGACAGGTGATCACACCCCCGGTACGCACCCATGTGATTTTCTTCACACCACACTCTTTTGCGGCATTTTCTGCAATTTCTTTTGTATGTTCATCCATTCCCGGAGACCAGATCAGATACAATTCACTAAGATCCAGTTTCTGTTCTTTGATATATTCCGGGATTACTTTTACTGCAATCTTCTTCATTTTGCCACGATGCTTCTTCGTTGCCTGCAAATATCCATCCAGGATCTCAATCTGTGGATGCAGTTTTAACAACTCTCCTGCAATTGCCGCACCATTGCTGACTCTTCCGCCTGCTCTTAAGAATTTCAATGTATCAGGTATAAAACACATATGTACACTTGCTGAAATCTTCTCCGCCGCTTCTTTCGCCTCAGAAAGTGTCCACTCCGGATGCGCCTTAATTGCTTTTGCGGTTTCAACCACCACCATATACTGACCTGCTGCCACATGTTTTGTATCCACACAGGCAATTCTTTCAATATCATCTGTATCAATTGCAATCTGGGCGCTCTGGTAAGAACAGGTTGTCACTGCTGAATATGCCAGATATAAAAGCTCACACTCCGGATCTTCCTCTCTGATTTCTGCGATTACACGCCGGAAATCTTCCGGTACGCTTCCACTTGTCCGTGGCAACTCACCGGTCTTCTCATAATACGCATAGATTTCTTCTGCCGGAAATGTTCCGTCATCCTTCGTATCTTTTCCAAAGGAGACGTGCATCGGCACTAATTTTATCCCATATTCTTTCGCCACTTCTTCTGTTATATCCGAACCCGTCTCGGCTAAAATCACAATCTTGCTCATTCTAAATAATTTCCCTTCATCTTTATCACGTAGTTTTTATTACTACATTTAATTGTATCTCATACATATCTGTGATACAATTTACAAAAGACGTGAAAGTGTAAGAAAGGAGCCTTCTCATGACACGAAAATTATTTTCCAGAAAATATACAAAGCGGACACGTTTTACCCGACAGTGTATCGGAGAAGCGATTATTGCTCTTGTTTACAAAAAAGACTTTGATTCCATTACCATCTCCGACATTGTAAAAACTGCCGGCGTATCCCGCATGACTTTTTACCACTATTTCAAAGATAAAACCGAAGCTCTCGGCAACTATCTGCAGGAAGTCATTGACGGTTATCAGGAAGTCTGCCCGAAAGACATTACCCTTGTCATGCTTCGCCGTGAGACATCGATCCGTCAGGCACTGCATTATTTTGATCAGTACACTTCTCTGTTTCTGACATTGGAAAAAGCCGGTTTGTACTCCCTTATGATTAATGCCATCAATGACTATATGCGTATTTATGTCGCTCCTTATTACTCCGGTTCTATCTATGAACTGTATTTTTACGCAGGTGCACTTTTAAATACATTCATCGAATGGGAAAAAGGAAAAAAGAAAGAACCTGTCGATGAAATCGTACAGATTCTTCTTTCTTTGACTACTGATTAAGGATACAGCGCGCTACCCACAGACCATTCGCAGATGCCTGCTGCAGTCCTCTTGTAATGGAAGCACCGTCTCCCATCGCACGTAATCCTTTGATGCTGGTCTCAAAATCCTGTCCAACTACAACTTTATTGGAATAGAACTTCACTTCCACGCCATACAGCAATGTCTCATCCGACGCAATACCCGGTGTTACTTTATCAAGTGCCTGGATCATCTCGTCAATCGCAACCATGATTCTGTGTGGAAATACCAGTGACAGGTCTCCCGGCACTGCATCTTTCAGTGTCGGCGTAATATTGTTACGGTGAAGACGCTCTTCTGTTGTTCTTCTTCCCCTGCGGAAATCTCCGTATCTCTGTAACAGGATCTTACCGTCACTTAACATATTGCCAAGCTGTGCGATATGTTTACCATATTCGATTGGTGATTTAAACGGCTCTGTAAAATTCTTGGATACAAGAAGTGCAAAGTTCGTATTCTTTGTCTTCATATCTTTTGATTTATAAGCATGTCCGTTTACAACGGCAAGCCCGTCATCATAATATTCTGTCGCAACTTCTCCTGACGGATTCGTACAGAATACACGCACTTTATCATCAAAGGTTGGTGTATAGTATACAAGCTTTGCTTCATACAGTTTCTCATTAAGTTCCTTCATGATCTCATCACGCACTTCCACACGAACACCGACATCTACTGTACCATTCTTGGTATCGATGCCATGTTCCTTACAGATATGTGAAAACCACTCAGAACCTTCACGACCGATTCCGGCTACAATTTCCGGTGCATAGAACACCTCTCCCTGCTCCGTGAGCACGCCTTTTGCAACGCCATCTTCTACCAGAATATTCTTCACCATTGTCATAAATTTTATCTCAACACCGCTCTTTATCAGATGTTCCTGCAGTCTTGTATAAATCTTATAACCTTCTTCCGTTCCCAGATGACGGATCGGACATTCGATCAGCTTCAGATTCGCACGGATTGCTTTAGTACGAATTGCTTCGATTGCCTCATAGTCTTCAATGCCGTATACCTTCTTATCTGCTCCGAATTTCAGATAAATATCATCTGCCTCATGAATCAGTTCTTCTGCTTTCTCATATCCTAAAATCTCCGGCAGTGTACCGCCGACATCCGGTGACAGCGATAATTTTCCATCGGAAAATGCTCCTGCTCCTGCAAATCCGGTTGTGATGGAACACGGCTGACATCCCACGCAGACTTTCGTCTTACGCTTCGGACACTGTCGCTTTTCTATAGATCTTCCTTTTTCCAGCATAAGGACTTTCAGATCCGGTTTCTGCCGCGTCAGTTCATAGGCGCAGAAAATTCCTGACGGACCTGCTCCTATAATAATTACATCATATTGATTATTCAATCATTTTCACCTTCCTGGTTTTATATTCGTGCAACACTCCTGTGGCACAGAACAAGCCGGTGAGAGCTCCCCGGCTGTTCTGGTAATGGATCTAGTGATGGAACAGACGAATGCCTGTAAACGACATTACCATATCATACTTGTTACATGTATCGATCACATTGTCGTCACGTACAGAACC
Source organism: Dorea hominis (assembly GCF_014287705.1). Lineage (NCBI taxonomy): Bacteria > Bacillati > Bacillota > Clostridia > Lachnospirales > Lachnospiraceae > Dorea > Dorea hominis. The sequence continues at coordinate 54,286 of NZ_JACOOY010000019.1, forward strand.
ACCCGGCTGTGCAATGTATTTTACACCGCTCTTGTGGGCACGTTCAATATTATCCCCAAATGGGAAGAAGGCATCCGAACCAAGTGATACATCTGTCAGCTTATCCAGCCATTCTCTCTTCGCTTCTCTTGTAAATACTTCCGGTTTTTCTTTGAAAATATTCTCCCATGCCCCGTCAGCAAGTACATCCATATAATCTTCACCAATGTAAAGATCGATCGCATTATCTCTGTCTGCACGGCGGATTCCATCTACAAACGGAAGATTCATTACCTGCGGAGACTGTCTTAACCACCAGTTATCTGCTTTCTGACCTGCCAGACGTGTGCAGTGGATACGTGACTGCTGTCCTGCTCCGATACCAATTGCCTGTCCGTCTTTGACAAAGCATACGGAATTTGACTGTGTATATTTCAGAGTGATCATAGAGATCGCAAGATCGATCTTTGCCTGCTCTGTCAGTTCTTTATTCTCAGTCACAATCTTAGCAAAGAAATCATCATCAATCTTTAATTCATTTCGTCCCTGCTCAAAAGTAATTCCAAATACTTCTTTGTGCTCCATCGGATCCGGTACATAATCCGGATCAATCTGGATAACATTGTAATTGCCTTTTTTCTTTGCTTTTAAAATCTCCAGTGCTTCCGGCTCATAGCCCGGTGCGATCACACCGTCTGACACTTCTCTCTTGATCAGCTTTGCAGTATCTACATCGCACACATCAGACAGCGAAATAAAATCACCGAAGGAAGACATACGGTCTGCTCCTCTTGCTCTTGCATAAGCACTTGCTAGCGGAGACAACTCTCCAAGATCATCTACCCAGTAAATCTTAGCCAGTGTATCGCTCAGCGGAAGACCTACGGCAGCGCCTGCCGGTGATACATGTTTAAAAGAAGTTGCTGCCGGAAGTCCGGTTGCTTTCTTAAGCTCACTTACAAGCTGCCATCCATTAAACGCATCCAGGAAATTAATATATCCCGGACGTCCGTTTAACACTTGGATCGGCAGATCTTTTCCATTCTTCATATAGATCTTAGATGGTTTCTGATTCGGGTTACAACCATACTTTAATTCTAATTCTTTCATGTTTACACTCCTGACTTTTCATATGTGATTTCTATATTCTCTATATTCTGTTCTTACTGGTTCTTGTTGACAATTCTTGTCTCATACTCTCCTGTTTCGATATCAATATAACGTACAAATAAAGATACTTTATTGTCTTCATTCAGGCTGCTCCACAGAAGCTCTGTAAATGCATCGATTCCATCCGGGATCTGAACAAGCTTCGGCTCTCCCTCAAAGCTTGGCAGTGGATTGGCATCATGCTGGTATGTATGAATGAAATGTCCTTCTCCTGCTGCCGGATTCTCATATGCAAATGTATAGCGGTTACATCCGGAAGGATCACCATTATTACTCTTAAGAATAGACATGGCATAGTTGTATTTTCCATTCTCAATATGCATAATACCGGAAATACGTGGTGTATAGTTCGGTCCGTCCGGTTCAAATTCACGGCTTCTCAATGACTGTTCGAATGTCATCTGCTTATCCATACCTTCATAGATCGTATCGGTCTGATCTCCGTTTGTAACGATCGTCTTATTCCCCAGTACACGAACCGGTGCATAGATGATCAGGCTCGGATCTGTCAGTTTCGCCGGATCAAATGCCTGCGTACGGATTCCCTGTCCGTCTTCTACAAACACACGGTTCCGGCTGTTCTCACTTCTTCCCATAATAAAATAGGCAGTTACAGCTTTACTTCCGTCTGCACTTCTGCCTATAACGATACCTCTTCCTGGATAGGAATTTTCTTTCAGTTCTTTTTCAATTGCTAACATTTCCATAAGAATACGTCTCCTTCTTCTGATTGGTTTTAAGCTGTGCATTCATTATATAAGAAATCTGGAATTGATACAAGTGTCAACAACCGAACTCTTTCTTTTGTTTGCTCTGAAAAACATTAATTTTGTTAAGATTATATTACAATTTTATTACATTTTTATGCAATTTTTATCTTGTACGCAGAAATAAAAAAGAGTAAAATAAATGCGGTTTTAAAATCTATTCGCTAATCCAGGAGCAGATATTATGGAATCAAAGAACAGACAAAGAGATTATTTATTCGATAACTACAAAGTATTATTGATCATTCTGGTCATCATCGGACATTTTACCGAGCCATCCTATCGCAATAATGATTTTTTATATACTTTAAAATGGCTGATTGTGTCCTTTCATATGCCGGCATTCATTTTCATATCCGGCTATTTTTCCAAACGTGAACTGACTTTTGCAAAATTATTTCAAAAACTGGTTATTCCGTATTTGATTTATGAATTTATATATTATTTTTTCTATATTTATGTACTTCATAAAGAAACCAGCTTATATCTGTTATATCCGAAGTTCTCCCTTTGGTATATTTTGGCTTTATTTGCATGGAGAGCTGTCACACCGTATTTCAAAAAGCTTCCATACTATATGTTGCTTTCTGTCGGACTTGGGCTCTTGATCGGATGCAGTGATATGGCTGACAATTTTTTAAGCCTGCCGAGGATTCTTGTATTTTATCCATTTTTCCTCGCCGGAACTATATTTTCCAGAGATACTCTGAATACTCTCCGCACAAGAAAATGCCAGCTCTTTTCCGCATGTGTTATTGCAACATTTATTCTTTATTTGATTTTAGATGAAACACACACAGAATATTCGCCGAAAATTTTTTATGGCAGATACAATTATGATTTCTTAGGACAGACAAACGCCGAAGGAATCTTCTGCCGGTTATTCTGTTATGCAGTAAGCTTCATTCTTACATTTGCTATTTTTAGTCTTATCACAGACCGCCAGAATCTGCTTTCCTATATTGGAAGCCGGACAATGGCAATTTATCTGTTTCATGGACTGACCTATTCTTATCTGAAAGAATGTACAACACTGCTGGATCATGTGGATACTCTGACAGAATCTCTCATTCTGCTCTTCTTCTGTACGGCTCTGGCACTGCTGTTTTCTGCATTGCCATTCAGCAGACTGACCGGCTTGGTTTCCAATCTTCCTGCAGTACTTAAACTTTCCATACAACAGTTGGCTTTCCCGTTCCGTTTTCTTCCTGTGCATTATCTGGAAGTTTCCAATCCGGCACTGGAACCTGGAACGCTGCAGTTGTTTAGCTGTACCCTTTCCACTAACAGAGCAGATTAAAGACTTTCCTTCATTAGCGACGTACGCTGCCTGCCCCACTCATATAAAAAGAAGACCTCTGTACTTCAGAAGTCTTCTTTTTATGGTGATGACGTATATTGTCTTTATACCTTTATCCTTCAATCAGATCTGTATCATCCGGAATCTCCTCTCCCGGATGAACGATTTTACGCACCCACTCTTTTCTGATTTCCCAGATATTGCCACAAACATTGAAGATCGTCCATTTATCAATCCGAAATGCTCTCTTCCAACTCTCCCGAATCTTTGCAACTTCTTCCGGATACATTCCTTTATAACGTCCTTCAAAGAATTCAAAACTGTTGCTTACTCCGATCTCTTTCAGATGCTTCTTATAGGCCGCCGCATCTTTATCATTATTCGGCAGGTATATGCGGTTCAGTACATAATCCCATTTCACATCGTCAAAATAAATAACCTTATCTTCCGGTACTTCCAGTACATACACGACGGTTCCCGGAATCGGTTTTAAACAGTTATCTTTGCTGATGGAACACCAGATCGGTGCATGCACATCTTCCGGCTTTGGAAGCATCTTCGCTGCTTCTTTTGTAAACCAGTCATAACTTTCCATAAAGAGTGGAGCAATATCTCCAAAATGCATCTCTACATATGCGCGGTGGTTGATAATTCTTCCATCCCGCTCAAGCTGCCTGAGTGTCTTATCGTTCTGTCTGGTATACAGTCTTATCATCTTCCCCATGACATTTCCTCCTTATCCGTCTGCAGATCACTTTATCCGCTCTTTCCTCTGGTTTTATTATAAAGCGTCAAGATAGAAATGTCATTTTCTTTTAGGAAAATTTTAATCCGTCCGGTTCATAACCGCTCTGCCAAATCGTGCTCATAATCTCATCTTCCGGCATTTTTTCCTTCATATGTATAACTGCCTGCGCTTTCGCAAGATCTACGACTGCATAAACACCTTCTTTTTCGTTAAATGCATTCTCAACTCTCTTTTTGCAATTAGAACAGGTCATTCCACTGACTCCGACTGTACATGTGTACGGATAATGTGACACATTCTTATCTTTAACCTTAACCTTCTTCACATTATCTCCGCCACCGCCGCAACAGCCGTGTGCTGTTCGATTTATCATACTTCTGATTCCGACTATACAAATTACAACCAGAATCAGACAAATTACGATTGTTGCCATTGCAATTCCTTCCCATTGTCTTTTTTCTATATTACTGTCTCTTCTGGATCTGCTATGACTCTTACATGCAAGACTGCATCTCTACACTGCGGATCTTCTGATCATTCACATAGCCATATGCTTTCAAGCCTGCCAAAATCACGCGATTCCATGTCTTTGCTGAAAAATGCTTTACTGTATTATCATCAAATTCCACCGTACATGCATCTTCACGGTCACACTCTGCACCGCATGAGATCTTATACATGTTCTTCCTGCTGATAGCTCCGATCTCTTCCAGCTTATTTACCATACGATAAACCGTAGCCGTTCCAATACCCGGGTCTACCTTGGATGCCCGATAATAAATCTCTTTGCAGCAGGAACACTCTTCTTCCAGAATCACATCCAGAAGCATCCGTCTCTGTTTGGTGATTCTGCACCCTTCCTCTCTCAGCCGCTTGATGATCATATCTTTCTGCATCTTCGTTCTCTGATAATTCTGATTGGAATTTTCGTATGCCATAGGTACCTTCCTCCCCGATTAGTGACAATGTCCATTACAATGTTTACAATCACATCCACACTGTAATGATTTTCCGTTCTTTTTATCTTTAACCATACTTCTGATAATCAGTCCAACAACTGCAAGTACTACTGCTCCGACAATAAAAGTTGCCATATGATCGCCTCCTAAATGATAAGTATTTTCATTTTTATAATAGTTAGTATATGCTAACCATCATTGTCTGTCAATATCATTATTGAATATTTTTTATCATTTTCTGATAATTATTGTTTCGTTGCTGACACTTTATTTCTGTGCTATAATGAATTTAAATGTTGGAAACAAAAGATTTCATATGAAAAGAGGTGATCTGTATTGGTTATAAGGGAATCTGCCGAAGACTATCTGGAAACGATCCTCGTTCTTCAAAACCGTCTTGGCAATGTACGCTCGATCGACATTGCCCAGGAGTTATCCTACTCAAAGCCAAGCGTCAGCGTCGCTATGAAGAATCTGCGTGCTGACAATTACATTAAAGTAGACGAGAACGGACATATCCATCTGACAGGAAGTGGTCTGGAGATTGCAAACAAGATTTATGAACGTCATACTTTCCTTACCGGCTGGCTAACATCCATCGGTGTCGATGCCGACATTGCTGTTGAAGATGCCTGCCGTATTGAACATGTAATAAGCGGACAAAGTTTTGAAGCGATTAAAAAATACATTGCAGAGCGTTAAAATAATGCGTTCGTCAAATGTTGCCATGCAAGCATGACACATTTCTCCGTCGCACTAATAAAAAGCAGTTGACTCACTTAGAATCAACTGCTTTTTTTAGACGTATGTATACCTATGGCTTATTTTGCTTTTGCTGTAGTCTTGATATTAACATTTAAAGTCTGGCTCTCTTTGTATGGACGGAAGAGCATGTATAAGAATCCGATCACAATCAGGATTGCTACTACTACACCGATTCCGAATCCACCGCCTGTTGCCAGGGTACCGAACTGATAAATACACAGAGATACAAGATAAGCAAGGATACACTGGTATCCGATTGCAAACCAGAACCATTTAATGTTGTTCATCTCTCTCTTAATAGCTCCCATTGCTGCGAAGCAAGGTGCACACAGAAGGTTGAATACGAGGAAGGAATAAGCTGCAATCTGAGTCATGCTGCTTGCAAGTGTTCCCCAGATTTCTTTTCCGTCTTCTGCAACTTCTGCAAATCCGAATAACTGTCCGAATGTACCTACTACGTTCTCTTTTGCTACAAGACCTGTGATAGCTGCAACTGCCATTTTCCAGTTACCCCATCCAAGTGGTGCGAAGATCCATGCAATCAGGTTTCCGATCTTAGCAAGAACACACTGAGCCTGGGCTGCTTCCATTGCTGCTCCTTCAAGTCCGTCAAAGTTCAACATTCCAAAGTGTCCGTTTGTCCATCCGAAGTTCAATAAGAACCAAACAACGATAGTTGAAAGTGTGATGATCGTACCAGCTTTTTTGATGAAAGACCATCCACGCTCCCACATACTTCTTAATACATTTCCTGCTGTAGGCATATGATAAGCAGGCAGCTCCATTACGAACGGTGCCGGCTCACCGGCAAACATTTTTGTCTTCTTCAGCATGATACCTGAACAGATAATTGCAGCGATTCCTACAAAATATGCACTTGGTGCAACCCATGAAGCATTTCTGAACAGCGCACCTGCGATCAGGGCAATGATCGGAAGTTTAGCTCCACATGGGATAAATGTTGTTGTCATAATTGTCATCTTACGGTCTCTGTCGTTCTCAATTGTACGAGAAGCCATTACTCCAGGGACTCCACATCCTGTACCGATCAGTATCGGGATGAAAGATTTTCCGGAAAGACCGAATTTGCGGAAGATTCTGTCCATGATAAATGCAACACGTGCCATGTATCCACAAGACTCTAAGATTGCAAGGAAGAAAAACAGAACTAACATCTGCGGTACGAAACCAAGTACGGCACCGACACCGGAAATGATACCGTCAACGATAAGACCCGTTAACCAGTCTGCGCAGCCAATTCCTTCAAAGAAACTCTGTGCTGCCGGAATGATCCACTCACCAAACAGTGTATCATTTGTCCAGTCTGTTAAAATTCCACCAAGTGTTGAAATAGATACATAATATACTGCATACATGATGACTGCGAAGATTGGAAGCGCAAGCCATCTGTTTGTAACGATACGGTCAATTTTATCAGATGTTGTAAGCTTCTCACCTTTTTTCGCTTTTGTAACACACTCTCCGATAATAGAAGAAATGTATACATATCTCTCATTTGTGATGATACTTTCTGTATCGTCATCAAATGCATCTTCCAGTTCTTTAATTTCAGAAGAAACATCAACTGTCTGTTTCATCTGTGTCTGAATCTTGTCATCCTTCTCCAGAAGTTTGATTGCAAAGAATCTCTTCTGATCATCAGATACGATTCCTGAAAGCTTTCCTTCAACCTGCTCGATCACACTCTCAGCTTTTGTTGAAAATTCGTGAACCGGTGCCCCTGCACTCTTCTGGTTAGCAAGTTTAACAGCTTGCTCTGCTGCTGCTTTGATTCCTGTTCCCTTTAATGCAGAAATCTCAACTACATCGCATCCAAGTTTTTCTTTTAATTTGTCAAGATGGATTTTATCTCCTGTCTTAGCAAGAATGTCCATCATGTTGATTGCCATAACAACCGGGATTCCCAGTTCCATGATCTGTGTAGACAGATATAAGTTTCTCTCAATATTTGTACCATCTACAATATTGATGATCGCATCCGGTCTCTCACCGATCAGATAGTTCCTTGCTACGACTTCCTCCAGTGTATATGGAGATAATGAATAAATACCCGGTAAGTCCATGATTACAACATCTTTATGTCCTTTTAACTTACCTTCCTTTTTCTCTACTGTAACTCCCGGCCAGTTACCAACAAACTGATTGGAACCAGTCAGTGCGTTAAATAATGTTGTCTTACCGCTATTCGGATTACCTGCAAGCGCAATTTTTACTGACATATTTTTTCTCCTTCATTAATTATTGCTTTCTGCTTGTTTCGCCTGTCTTGTTAGCATCTGCTAACTACTGGTTAAAAATTTATTCTACCTCAATCATTTCGGCATCTACTTTCCTTAAGGACAGTTCATATCCTCTTACAGTTACCTCGACCGGATCACCAAGCGGTGCTACTTTTCTTACAAAGATCTCAACACCTTTTGTAATACCCATGTCCATGATTCTTCTTTTTACCGGACCAGTACCAGTAAGCTTTGCAACTTTGACAGTCTTCCCAACGGCTACATCTTTCAGAGTTTTCATTCCCTTAATCCCTTCTTTCATACCTTTATTGTTATCTTTTTATGTTCCTTCGGAACGAGCTTCATGGATTATACCATGATTTTATTTGCCATATCTTTACCGAGGGCAACTCTGGAATCTTTCACATTAATGATCAGATTACCTCCGACTTCCGACACGACCGTTACAATACCTCCGACTACAAATCCAAGGTTTTCCAAAAACCGGCGTGTCTCTTCTTTTCCACCAATTTTTTTAATTGTACATTCTTCACCTGGTTTTACCATTGCTAACGGCATCATCTTACCCCTTCCTTCTACATATTAATGATAAACGTTTTCATTTTACTTTAGTTAGTTTATGCTAATTTATCTTTTCTGTCAATATTTTTATTGATTATATTTTCTCAATAGCCGTGTCATCTATCAATGTCATTATAACTTAATCATGCAAAAGCCAAAGAATTTTCAACATTTTCTGGATGTTACATCAAAATCAGAAATCTGCCGCCGCAGTTTTTTCTTGGTACTATGGCATTTTTAATAAAAAAAAGCGATAACACAAGAACATTTGTGTTATCACTTCTTTTTTATTATACGATTTTATACTTATATTTGAAGCGAGTATTATATATTTTTCACAAACAATGCGCGGATCGCATTTAATACGGCAATCACCATAACTCCTACGTCTGCGAAAATAGCCATCCACATATTTGCAACACCGATTGCTCCGAGAAGCAGACAAATTCCCTTGATTCCAAGTGCGAAATAAATATTCTGATAAACAATTCGAATACATTTTCTTGCAATTTTGATCGCCTTTGCAATTTTCAGCGGATCATCATCCATCAGCACAATATCTGCCGCTTCAATTGCTGCATCTGAACCAAGCGCACCCATTGCAATACCGATATCTGCTCTGGAAAGTACCGGTGCATCATTGATTCCGTCGCCGACAAATGCAAGCTTTTCTTTTTCTGTCTTCTGTTTCAACAGTTCTTCAACTTTTGCTACTTTGTCGGCTGGCAGTAATTCGCTGTGTACTTCCTGGATTCCAAGTTCTTCTGCCACCTGCTCTGCTACATTTTTAGCATCTCCGGTCAGCATAACCGTTTTCTTAACACCTGCACGCTTTAACTCTGCTATTGCCTGTGCTGCATGTGGTTTGATCAAATCAGAAATAAGAATATGACCTGCATATTTACCGTCAACTGCCATATGGACAATCGTTCCCACACTGTGGCAATCCATATAGGAGATTCCAAGTTTCTTCATAAGTTTCACATTTCCTGCTGCAACCAAGATTCCATCTACTTTGGCAGTTACTCCATTTCCACCAATCTCTTCAATATCTGTCACACGGTTACGGTCAATCGACTTTCCATAAGCCTTCTGTAAGCTCTTACTGATCGGATGTGAGGATGAGCACTCTGCCAGCGCTGCATATTCCAGGAGCTTCTCTGCATCCATCTCATTATGATGTACACCACTGACTTCAAACACTCCCTGCGTCATTGTACCTGTTTTATCAAATACTACACATTTTGTAGAAGCGAGTGTCTCCAGATAGTTAGAACCCTTTACCAGAATCCCCTGATTACTTGCTCCGCCAATACCGGCAAAGAAACTAAGCGGAATACTGATTACCAATGCGCACGGACAACTGATTACAAGGAATGTAAGTGCACGGTAAATCCAGTCTCCCCATTCTGGTGCAAGTCCCAGAGCAATCATTCTTACCAGCGGTGGCAGAACTGCAAGTGCCAGCGCACCGTAGCAGACTGCAGGTGTATAATATTTAGCAAATTTTGAAATAAAGTTCTCGGATCTTGATTTTCTGGAGCTTGAATTTTCCACCAGTTCCAGGATCTTTGATACTGTAGATTCTCCAAATTCTTTCGTTGTACATATTTTAAGTACACCTGTCATGTTAATACATCCGCTGATGATCTCATCTCCCGCCTTCACTTCGCGCGGAAGGCTTTCTCCTGTCAGTGCACTTGTATTAAGAGTGGAACTTCCTTCCAGGATCACACCATCGATTGGTACCTTTTCTCCGGACTGTACCACGATTGTCGTTCCTACTTCAACTTCATCCGGATCTACCTGTTCTAACTGTCCATCTTTTTCGATATTTGCATAGTCCGGGCGAATATCCATCAGTTCACTGATATTACGGCGGCTCTTACCAACTGCATAGCTCTGGAACAACTCACCGATCTGATAGAAAAGCATAACGGATACACCTTCAGTATAATCTCCCAGTGCAATGGCACCAACTGTCGCTACTGCCATCAGGAAATTTTCATCAAAGACCTGTCTGTTCAAGATTCCCTTCCCGGCTTTTCTCAAAATATCATAGCCAATGACAAGATACGGAACCATATACAGTGCAAATCTTACATATCCTTCTACCGGAATCCATTTCAGTATAATGATTAATGCAAATGCAATAATAATTCTGGTAAATACTTTTTTCTGCTTCTTATTCATTACCGGACCTCCCAATAATACTTGCAAATCTTATTTTATAATCTTCCCACCGAAATCTTATAAAAATATCTCGCAGTCATCTTCTACTTTCTTACAGTTTTTCAGAACTTCTGGCATAACAGCTTTCGGATCCTGACCTTCTTCAAATTCAACGATCATCTTTAATGCCATAAAGTTTACAGTTGCATCTTTCACTCCTGCTGTCTTCTTTGCTGCATCTTCCATTTTGTTTGCACAGTTTGCACAGTCAACATCGATTTTGTAAGTTTTTTTCATAATTTTGTTCTCCTTTAAATATCCCTTATTTTCGTTTTATCATATGAACAGTTATTCATATGTTTGTTTTTATTATACTCCTGCTTACAGTTCTGTCAATATATTTTGCGGAAATTATTATGGAAATTTCCAATCATTATATACAACTCGCTTACACAAATTCATCCGCACAAGTTCATGCTTTTTCCTCGTAGCCTTAAATCGAGCAGGCATTCCCTACTCGATTAGTATACTTCGTACACAAAAAGCAACTGCCTCACGATTATGCTTCGCAAAACAGTTGCTTTTTCCCCGATATTCTTTTTAATCCTCAACTTAAGAAGGTTCTATATTACATGATGTTAGATTCAAAAGTTGCCCTAAGCCACTCATCTGCAAGTGCATCATGTTTTTAGTTTATTGCCCCTGGCATCATTACATGCTCTTAGATACTTCTTCGCAAACTTTCATTGCTTCGATAATAGAGCTTCTGAAACCAAGTTCTTCCAGAGTACGTACGGCCTCAATTGTTGTTCCTGCCGGTGAGCATACCATATCTTTTAATTCTCCTGGATGTTTACCTGTCTCAAGTACCATCTTCGCACTTCCGAGAACAGCCTGTGCTGCAAATTTGTATGCCTGCGGTCTTGGCATTCCACCAGAAACTGCTGCATCTGCCATAGCTTCAATCATCATATATACATATGCCGGTGAACTTCCGCTGACTGCTGTTACTGCATCCATCAATTTCTCCGGTACAACTTCTACTCTGCTGAAGCTTTCCAGAATTGTCTTCACATATGCAATCTCTTCTTCCGTCATATGCTCGTTCGGGCATGCTGCTGTCATACCTTCTCCAACCATAGCCGGTGTATTCGGCATTGTACGTGTGATCTTCACAGCTTTTCCAAACTGATCAGCAAGCCATGTTAATGTCTTACCTGGTGCGATTGTAATGATTAACTGCTCCGGTTTTACAATATCTTTGATCTCAGCGATTACATCTGCATAAAACTGTGGTTTTACAGATAAAATTACAACTTCTGCTTTTTCAATAACTTCTTTATTACTATCTGTAACGTTAATTCCAAACTGCTCTTTTACTCTCTCTCGTCCCGGTGCAAATAAATCTGCTCCGATAATCTCCTCTGCCGGGAAAATATTTTTTTTAATTACTCCACCCATGATTGCTGAAGCCATATTGCCTGTTCCGATAAATCCTAATTTCATTATAAATACCTTCCTTTTTCCTGCGGTTATGTTCCATTTCCCTTCTTATATCTCTCACTTCTCTTCTTAAATTATATGCTTCCTCGTATCCTTCACTTTTTCAAATGATATAATTCCTCATATCTTCTCTATGATCCACAATATAATCCTGTACTTGCAGAAGCTATCGCTGTCTGCTTTCCTTAAGTGTGAAATGGTTTCAAAGAAAAAATGGTATACATTTCGCAAATTTGTATACAACTTGTTTCTATGGTGACTATAACACTACTTTCTATAAAAGTCAACACTATTTTTTAATTTTAATATTGAATTTTGCGCTAAAAATCGTTATAATTTGTATACAATTATAATTATATATACTTTATTAACGACTCTTACAACAACGAAGAGGTGTATAATGGCTGAGAAAAATATATCACTGGCAAATCGTGCCTATACAATTATTAAAGAAAATATTATGAATCTGACTTATCCGCCGGGAATGACTCTAACGGAAGCAAAACTTACAAAAGAACTTGGTATGAGCCGCAGTCCTGTGCGATCCGCTATCCAGATGCTACAGAATGAAGGTCTGATTGTTTCCGACTATTACAAATCTATGATGGTAAAAGAAATTACAGATGAGGATATCACGGAAATTTATCAAATCCGTGAATTATTTGAAGGTGCGGCTTTCGAGCTCATCTTCACATCCGGCAGATACGAGGAATATTCCTATCGTATTGAGGAAAAAGTCGTGCGTATGTGTGCGACTGCCGGAGATCTCTACAACTGGGAACTGGCAGACGCAGCCATGCACAGGGAGATCATCAGTATTTTTGAAAATGAACGAATCAACCGCATCTATGAAAATAATCTGACAGAACTTGTACGGATCGGACAGTATTCTATTAAAAATGGTATGGCAATCCCGAAGACAAATGATAACCTCAAGAAGATGATCCAGTACATGCGCAAAGGCAATTACGAAAAAGCTTTTGCAATATTAAAAGCAGACCATTTCGGTACAGGAAAATCCGCTGCTTTAAATGGTCCGCGCAATATTTAGCTACTATATTACAGCACAAAAAAGATATCCGATTTGTAATTACTCGTTACTTTATCAGATATCTTTTTTATTTATATAATATTACAAAACCCGGCACAGACAGTTTCCTCTGGCTGTTGTGGAAGAAACAGAAAAACCTGTAAGACTATGGCTTACAGGTTTTCAAACTCCCCGAGTTGGGCTCGAACCAACGACCCTTCGGTTAACAGCCGAATGCTCTACCACTGAGCTATCGAGGAATATTATAAAGGTTATGTACCTTCAAAACTGCATACAAGAAATACTTCATCCTTTACCTATCACCTTGCTTGGTCATGCCCTCGACCGATTAGTATCAGTCAGCTCCATGTGTTACCACACTTCCACCTCTGACCTATCTACCTCGTCGTCTTCAAGGGGTCT